>JBAYNQ010000098.1:0-5463 GCA_041678705.1 Candidatus Omnitrophota bacterium | reverse complement strand
TTTATCTTCTCGATTAGAAGAAAACAGATCCTGCCAGCCGCTCTCTTTCGAAGAATAAATCTTTAATTCATCTGAAGTCGAACTGCTTTCCCATTTTATAGTTGCTTTTTCGCCGATTATCCGGCAGGAACGGTTTGCGGCCATATCTAACATATCTAAATGAATATTCCCCATAGCCCCGGATTTGAATTTTAGATTAAGCTCGGCAATATCCTCAACATCAACCTCTAACTGGCCGACCTTACCGGAAAAGGCTGAAATATTATCTATCTCTCCGGCTAACCAACGCACATAATCTATCTCATGGCTTAACTCAAGCAAGACTCCGCCTCCCAGTTCTTTTTTGGCACTAACCGTATCTTGATACCTTTTTTGCGGCCGCCAATCTAATAGATTCTGCCCGACTGAAGCTTTAACTGAAAGTATCTTGCCTAGCTTACCTTGAAAAATAGCCTCTTTTACAACCCTCAAAGGCTGGTGAAACCTTAACATATAGCCAACCATGGCTGTAAGCTTACGCTGTTTTACTTCAGCTAACAACTCGTCAACCGATTCAAGGCTATCGGATAATGGTTTCTCAATAAAAAGATGGCTATTGACTCTGGCAAAAGCTAAAGCAGCCTGACAGTGATTTGAAGCCGGATTAGTAATAAAGGCTGCCTCCGGTGACCACTGGCAAGCTTGGCTTTGAGAAAAAAATACCGCTTCGACTAAATTATTTAAATCACCTAAATCGCTATTTGAAGAATGCTGGCGCCAAATAGCAATTTTGCTCTCAGGGGCTATCTGCTTAATATTTTTTATATGCCTTGAAGCAATACTGCCCAAACCGACAAAAATAATCTTCATCTTAAATTTGACCGCCTTGATTACTAAAAGCTATCTTCTCAGCTAAAGCAACCGTCTGATAAGCCTCTTTTAAATTAACTGCCGGCCATTGGCTTTTTCCGGAAACAACCAGTTCGCCAAAAGCCTTCATCTGTTTATAAAACCCCGGCTTGTGCTTTAAATCTTCCTCATCGGGATTGATTTCAGTTACTTTAAAGTCTTTATCGGTTATTTTTCCCTTTTCTAAAGGTTGAAATTCAACTGTCAGGCCATCACCGTAAAGAGTGGCTCCCCAACCACCAGGAGAATACCAAAAAGAGTTATATTGGCCGATAGCCCCGCAAGATAGCTCCATAATCGCTGAGAATTGATCACCGTTCTTCTCCCGATAACTATGATTTATTGAACTTAAATTACTGACGTCGCCGCCAAAAAAACGCAGCAAATCAATAGTATGGGTACTGTTAGCAATAATCCAATTACTCATAGTTTGCTCAGAATGTTTCTTTCCTGAACGAATTCGCCACATCCTTTCATGACCGGTAACTGAAACTGCCAACAAGGGCCCTTGAGCCTTAATCGCCTCTAGGCCCTTATGAAATACAGAGTAAAATCTCCGGTTAAAACCAACCATGGTTTTTGACAAATATCTATCGGCCAAACCAACTAACTCAGCTACTTTTTTTAGCGATAAAGCCGGCGGTTTTTCGATAAACAATGGCAAACCATAAGTTATCGCCCTTGAGACAACCGAAAACATCTCTTCCGGTGACACTAAAATCATTAAACCATCCAACGATCCAGCCTTAAGCATTTCCTCAAGCGTGTCAAAACAATTTTTAATTTTGTAATCAGCGGCAAGCTGTTCAGCTTTAGCCCGGGTACGTGAAGCAACCGCCTCAACCTGCATAAAGTCTATATCGTTGATAACTTCTAAATGCTGTCTGGCTATATTACCGGCGCCAACTATTCCTAATTTAACTTTCTTCATAAGATCAATCTTAGATCTAGGTTACCGGACAATACTTGCTATCCCTTTTTAATAATCTGTTAAAATGCGGTAACAAGTTATTTAAAATAAACTCATGTGAAAGATAACAATCCTCCAAGGTAGGCAATTGACAATTTCCTGTTGTTAAAATATCGGAAACAAATTTCTTGCTCATATGACTCACTCGCCACTCCTCATCAATAAGTATCTTCGACCATTGCCAATCTTGATCAAGATAGCTCTCGTAAGCAAATTTCTGAAAGTGATCAATTAAGAAACGGCTACTGGCTGCATTAATAACAATGAGATCCGGACTAGGGTTAGAATCTGAAAAGGAAAGCATAAACTTACTGCCTCTATCAGAATAACCATATAGTGAGCCGCTTAAGTCAAATATTTCCTTCCCTCGTTTTGAAGGATGAATTTTATCGTCTATTTTTAGCCCTGAACTATACAACCTGGATGAACCATCATAAAAAACAAATAAATCAATTTGATGAACCCCATTGTTAGCTAAACCATGATTTCCACCTACAGATGAAAAAATAATCGGCTCATTGGATTTAAGCTTTGATTTTATATATTTTTGGATCCCGTGAGCACGTTTTTTGCAATTAACCCAGACTGCTATATCATTAGCTTTGCAAAATGAGATCAAACTTTCATATTCTTCTACTGATTGAGAAACGATCTTTTCAATCAAAAACTTCTTATAGTTAAACTCTTTGGCAACTCTTTCGATAAGCTGACAACGGCCCTTGGCTTGAGTGGCAATAAGGCAGAGATCTCCGGCCTGAGAACTTTTATCCAAATCTTCAAACCAGCTGAATTTTATATTTTTATTTAAATCAGCTACTTGGCTAAGGCGTGATTTGCCCAGTTCAATCGCCTCGGGGCTGGGATCAACTACATGGACTTCAGTAACTCCTTTCAGGGAAGCTACTGCCTGTAAATGCCTGCTCCCCAGTTGTCCGCATCCGACTAAAAGTATTTTTTTGGCCATTAGTTATTTCCGGTTTTAATTTCTCGATTATTCAACAAGCCTTGGAGAATATCAACCACTGAAGGCCTGTTATTTGCTTCCCTCTCCGGGACTCTAAGATGCTCGGGCCTTAAATTCTCTTTTTCCCGAACCCAATTTATACCTTCGGCCCGGCCGAGAATCCATTCTTGATCATCAGGGCCGCTGTCACCTAAGTTGGGAATGCCAAGTACAAAAGCCCGTTTGCAAACCGCCCGGGCAGCTCTTAAAGAGCCTGAGGGCCCTCCGATAATACCGGCATAGTCACAAATCGTATCAGCCAAAGGTACATCCAAAGCCTCGACTCTATTAACTTTAATCCCCTGTTTTTCAACCCCCTCAGTTAACTTACCCGGCCAAGATAGCTGTTTAGAAGTCCTGGGATGAAACCTCAAATCTACCTCCGGAATACCGGAAAGTCCCGCTGCAAGGGTAATCATCTTCAACCAACGCTTAAGCTTATCCTCACTCAGCTCTTCTCCGAGGCCTCCAGAAGGAGTTACCAGAATTTTTCTTGCCGGAGCCGAAGAAGAATTAATCTTGCATCTGCAAAGCCCCTCAAGGGGGTGTTTAGAAAGATAAACTCTCTTTATAACCGGAACAAGGGTTAGCAAGGCTTCAACTTCTAAAGGGTCATAACATATTACGGCATCGGCCCGGCCGGAACTAAAAGCAAAATTATCATATTTATTGCGCCGGAAAGCCCGCCCAGAAAGCAAAAACGGCAGAAGATAATAGTCCCGTAAAGAGTAAAATTTCTTATCGATACGCTTTAGCTTTCCCAGGAA
The DNA here is from genome assembly GCA_041678705.1 of Candidatus Omnitrophota bacterium. Lineage (GTDB taxonomy): Bacteria > Omnitrophota > Gorgyraeia > Duberdicusellales > 4484-171 > JAQUWY01. The sequence goes on along the minus strand of JBAYNQ010000098.1, from coordinate 1,835 downwards.
ACTCCTGATTTTCTTAACTGTTGTAAAGCCTGCCGAAGGGCCGGCCAAACCGCATCTATTCTCCTTGCCGCGGTTTTTTAAATATTCCCTTAAGAGGCGCCACATTGTTCCGGTCCAGAGCACAGCTACCAGGCCGTTTTGAGATTTTACAAAATCAATTAGATATCTCTGAGGCCACTCAAAATCTCCTCCGCTAAGAAATAGATCTATCTTATTCCGGCTCAAAGACCGGATTATTGAAACTACCTGCTTGTGACGGCTGTAGCTTGAACTTTTCGAATTGTGTAAACCTAAGAGATAATAAGAGTTTATTTTTTTCTCCTCTATCAACTGCTTAATTAAACCCGACAGATGTTCAGTATAATAATAGTCGGAAAGAATAAGGTCGATTGAGCAATCCTTATGCATTGATTCAATTAAAGGCTTAAAAAACTCACAAAAAATGTAACTGTTACCGCAAAACATCAGTAGTCTTTTATTCATACTACGGCCCGATCTAGTAATTTTATTGTTTCGGCTAAAATATCAGCCTGCTTTTTAGCATAATCTAAACTTTCAAAATTAGTCTTAAGCTGAATTAAATTCGGCTGTAAAGATTCAGCCACCGGACAAAGGCCGCGGCAATATTTAATATTATGCCCGGGAAACTCTCTGCCCTCTAAAGCCGGCTCAAGATAAGTAAGGCTCCAGGCGCCGTAAAACGGCTCTCCGCCTTTTTTCAGGAAAACTTCGCGAAATTGCTTCCAACTGACTCCTGTCTTTGATCGGTCCAGGCACAGAGCATAAGCCCAATAGGAGTGTACAGTCTGCAGCGGTACTTTTTGAGGAACCAACCAATCGCAGCCTTGGATAGCCTGTTTATAAAACTCAGCTATTGCCTTACGTTTCTCCAATAACATCTCTAATTTATCTAACTGGCTAAGAGCCATAGCTGCACAAACTTCCGGCATCCGGAAATTGTAACCAATAGACTCATGCCGCTTAAATTCAGGCTGTTGCAAAGTATCTTTGGATATTAAATGCGTACCCGGCGAAGCCTTAAGGGTCACGTAACCCAAATCGCTAAATCTTCTGGCTTTTTCGGCCAAAAACTCATCATCAGTAAGAATCATCCCGCCGTCACCGGTAGTAAGATGTTTGCTACGCTGAAAACTAAAAATAGAGATATCGCCGATAGTTCCAGCGATACGGCCTTTATATTTCCCAAATACGCACTGGGCATTATCCTCAATAACTTTTAAATTATGTTTTTTGGCAATAGCCATGATCTTATCCATCTCCGGAACCAGTCCATATAAAGAAACAGTAATAATAGCTTTGGTTTTTTCGGTAATATTTTTCTCTAAACAATCGGGATCGATATTAAAAGTCTCTCGGTCGACATCGCTGAATACCGTAACTGCCCCCACATACAAAGGGGAAAAACCGCTGGCAGCAAAGGTAAGCGGCGGAGCTAAAACTTCATCACCCGGCCCCAAACCCAAAGCGGCAACCGCAGCATGCAAAGCCGATGTTCCAGAATTAACCGCAATAGCGTATTTAGAGCCGAACTTATCAGAAAATTTTCTTTCCAGCTCGGCGGTAAACTCGCCGGTAAATCCTGCATTAATAACTTGTTCTAGACGCTGTAACTCTTGTTTATTAATTCTCCAAAGATTACTGGCCATTTTATTATTGCTTAAATATTTAAAACCACATTAATATCTTTACGGGTATATTTAGCTGTTTTTTTCGAATTAATTGCCACTATATCCGACCGCTGCCTTAACCAGGTTAAAACCTCTTCTAATTTAAAATCAGGACGGTCAGGATAAAAATATTTAAAAATTTTACTG
>JBAYNQ010000097.1:0-5499 GCA_041678705.1 Candidatus Omnitrophota bacterium | reverse complement strand
CGTGCATGCCAAAGATTTTCCTATGCCGCGGCTGGCACCGGTAACAAGACAAACTTTACCTTTTAAATCAGACATATCTTCCCCCTTTTAAAATATATTTCATTCTATGATTTTCTTTAAAAAAACTCCTAAACAAAAAATGCAGGCCCCGACAACGGCAAAAAGAAAATTAAATCCTCCCAGTCCGGCGATAATCCCTCCCGCCAAAGCTCCCATGCCTCCAAAAGCATATCTTAGCGAACTGTTTAAACCTGAAGAGTCTCTTAATATCTTATCGGGAAAATGAGTCAGGTAAGATGACAGCCCCACATGAGTAAGCCCCCAGCCTGACCCCCAAAAAACAACAACAAAAAAAAGATATTTATAATTACCTATAAATATTAAAGAGAGTGAAAAAATACTCATCAGGATAAAGCCATAACGGCTTATCCTTATATTACCCAGTCTATTGCTTAAGAAACCGCCGGCAAATTCAAAAATAGTTGCTCCCAGAATAGATGCCGTGAATATCAAGCTTATCATCATCTGCGGTAAATTATAGCTATCGCTTAAATACAACCCCAGGCGTTGCTGAAGGCCATGGTAAAAAAAACTAGCTATGGCTATTACCGCGAAAAATTTCAAAGCTTTCTTATCGGCTAAAGTACTTAAGTAGCTAAAACCGAACTTGGGAAGCCTAAAATCAAAATCACTTAAATGCCTGGCTATAAGAAAAATTACCCCAAGGCTCAACACCCCCGGTATTAAATAAATAATGCGCCAGGATAAGAAACCGCTTAAAAATACGCTTAGAAGAGTAGAAACATAAGATAAGCCGAATAGAATTCCTATATACTTACCTTTCTTTTGAACCACAACGGCTTTGCCTATGGTAATCAAAGCCAGGGGCACAAAACTGCAGCCAAAACAACCCATCAGGAACCTGAAAACAAAAGCTTGATTCAGGCTGGTAGAAAGTGAAAAAAGAAAAGCCGAAGCGCAAAACCCGCCGCTGGCCCAGATGAGAAGATTTTTTACTTTTACTTTCTGGGTTAAAGCCGGCCAGAGAAGCGCTCCCAATCCGTAAGGAAGCATATACAACCAGGTTAAGCTTATAGCTTTTGCCGGCGGCGCACCAAACTCACTGGAGATAGAAGGCACCAAAGCCGCCATTGCCGCAACTCCGAACGAAAGAGCGACAAACATCAAACAAAAAATTGAAAAGCTCACTTTAGACATATTTTTAAGTCCATAGTCTATGGCCCATTGACAATAGACTAATTTATTCTTTCTCGATTATCTCTTTAAAAGTCTTTAAATTTTCCTGGGAGTGGTTGTTTATGGCTTTCTCTGCCTGCTCATCAGTAAATTTGGCTCCCGGGGCCATTTTAAAATCCTGTATCCAGGTCATTTCAGTTCCTCCTTCAACCTCTCTATATAGCCAAATAATTTTCATAAATTCAAACGGAGCCATCGGATTGAGCCGGCAAGCATAAGCAAACTTTTCTTCTTTAAATAGAAGACGGTAAGATTCCCAGCTATTGCCGTTTTCATGAGTTAATTTAAAAACTATCTTGTTCCCCTTTTGTTCTAAAACATCGCTTCCCGTATATTCTTTGAAAAACTCTTTCCAGCGCGAAATATCATTGCTCATATCAAAAACTTTTTCATAAGACGCGTTGATAACTATTGAATTCCTGGTATGTGCCATAAAACCTCCAGTTTAGTTTATAGTCCACAGACTATAGTCCATAGACAACATTAAAAACTCTAATAATCTCTTCGACTTTTCAAATTTAAAAAACATTATTTTCATCTATCGACTATTGACTGTCGACTGTCGACTAGCGCGACCACCCTGCTCCAGGCAGCGCCGGTTTTTCTAATTCTCACCGGAAAACAAATAACCTTAAACCCGAAGTCGGGCAAACTTTCTAAATTAGCCAGGCGTTCGATATGTATAAATTCCCTCTTGCGGCCGTGGAAATGAGCCGGCCATAAAAAGGCAGGGTCCTTCTTATCTAAGAAATCTCTCATCATAAACTTATAAGGCCGGTCAATACCCATAGTATCCACTCCAAAAACGTTGATTCCCCTATCCAGTAAATAATCGATAGCGGTTATGTCAACACCGGGATAATCGGAGAAATATTCTTTCTTTCCAAAAAGCTTATCGCTGCCGGTATAAAGCAATACAATGTCTTTGGGTTTGATTTCATAATTAATCTTTTTAAGACCGTTTTCTATATCTTCAGCTGTTATGACTTCTGTAGCCTTTTTATGAGTAAGATCTATTTTTACTGCCGGCTGGTAACACCACTCAAGCGGTATCTCGTCGGCCGTTTTAGAATCCCTGCCCTGCGACTTGCTCCCATAATGAAAAGAATAGTCAAGGTGTGTACCGCTATGCACAGAAGAGTAAACCATTTCCAGTGAAAGAAATTCTTCATCGGGCAAGTTTTCTTTTTTAATAATACGCTCGCCTTTTTCATAAAGCTTCATGCTTTCAGGATCTCTGGACATCAAGACTTTGTTAAGCTTCTCAACTCCATCTTCATGTGAGGTCCGCTCAATCCTTAAAGGATGAACTTCAAACGCGGTATCGTCAATCGGTAAACTTAAATCTATTATCTTCATTGTTTTATTTAGCACGAATATACGAATTTTATCGAATTTTCACGAATTATTAGCGCTAATTCGTTTTAAATTCGCGTTAATTCGCGTTTTTCTTTTTCTCAATAACTGAAACTATTTCTTCTAAAGTCGAAAACTTGGTTATCTCACTGGTTTCAATTTGTACTCCAAAGCGCTTTCCCAAAGACACGACCACCTCAACCATTTCGGTAGAATCAACCCCGATAGAATCATAGAGATTCTGTCCATCTCTTATTTCTTCTTTCTTCACTTCGAGTGTACTGCAAATTACTTCTACTACTTCATCCTTTAATGCCATACTTACCTCCTTCAATGAGTGCACAACTTATGGAGCCCGGAGGACGAATATAAGTTGTATGCACGAATTGAACCCCGCCCTTTTTATGGGTTATGTCATTATTGCTACCCTTATCAAAAGGGCGGGGTAAATTCAGCCAACACATTTATGTTCGTTCATTTCATTTACTCCATAACTCTGGGCTTCATTTATTATTTTTCCACCGCCAGCACAACATTTATCCCGCCGCGGCCTCTGGCAATAATCAGAGCTTTTTTAATTTCTCTTTGTATGGGTTTGTTAAACGTATAATCTAAATCACAATAAGGGTCATCCATCTGGTGATTAATCGTGGGCAATACCGTACCTGTCTTAAGAGAAAAAATAGTTGCAATCAAATCTAAAGCTGTTTGAGCCCCCAATAAATTTCCGTAGGCGCTTTTAGGCGCGCTCAGAGATATATTTTTTATTTCGTTTCCAAAAACATTTTTAATGGCTTTTGTTTCAAGGTAATCACCCATTATCGTAGCTTCGGCATCCAGGCATATGTAATCTATTTCTTTTTTTTGCCAACCGGCATCTTTTAAACAATCCGAAATAGCTCCTTCTAAAGAATCTGTATCGGGACTATAACGGCTATAGTGGTATCCATCTGAAGAAAACCCGATCCCCTTTATAAATCCATAAACTTTTGCGTTACGGTTACGCGCCTTTGATTCTTTTTCTAAAACAACGATACCGGAACCTTCGCCTAAAACGAAACCATCACGATATAAATCATAAGGACGATAAGCACTTTTATAATTTAGATTATTTTGAGACAAGTTTCCGCAGGTATTAGCGCTCAATAAAGCATAAGGGGTAATCGGCGCTTCCATGCCTCCGGCTAAGACAAAATCATTTTTATCCTGAGCAACGATTTTTGCTCCATACCAAAGAGCCAAAGCCGAAGAAGCTTTGTCAGCCACGACAGTTTTACTATAACCTTTAAATCCATAATAAATAGTAACCTGCCCCTGGGGAGCTGCCGGAAACCAGGCGCTAGCCATATAAGGAGACACGCCTTCCCGGCCTTCAATATACATATCCCGCAATTCGGTTTCGGCAAACAGCCAGCCGCCGATAGCGTTTCCCATAAAAACACCGGCTCTGTTTTTGTCGACATTCTTTAAATCAATGCCTGAGTCTTTTAGCGCCTGTTCGCTGGCGACTAACGCCATATGGGAAAATAAATCAATTTTTTTTATCAGGCGGGCAGGTAAATGCGTGTAGTGATCAAGCTCATGGACTTGACCGGCAATGCGGGAAGGATACAATGAAGCATCAAAACGTTTTATTTCATCCACAAAGGAATCTCCCCGTTTAAGATTTGCCCAAAAAGTTTCCTTCTTCATACCACAGGGAGAAACTACGCCAACGCCCGTTATCGCTATTCGTTCCATTCTTTTAATCTCCTTCGTCATTTAATCACAGATTAGATACTGCAGATTATCGCAGATAAAAAATCAATATCTGTGATCATCTGCGATTTTTCATCTGTGGTCATCTGCGTTATATTTCTTAAACACTATCGATGAATGTATTCCTGAAAACCCGCTGCTTGTTTTTAATATGTATTCCGGCATAAGTTTTCTTTTTACATTAGGGATATAATCAAGGTCACATTTAGGGTCTGGCTCTTCCTGGTTTATAGTCGGGGGAAGATAACCCTTTTCAAAAATCATACAACATAATACGCTTTCAGCGGCATTAGCCGCCGCCAGTGGATGGCCAATCATAGACTTAATAGAACTTATAGGAATTTTGTAAGCCAAATCACCAAAAACCATTTTATAAGCTCCGGTTTCAAAAACATCATTCTGGCGGGTAGATGAACCGTGAGCATTAATATATCCTATCTGGTCTTTTTTTATCCCGGCATCCTTTATGGCATCATCCATACACCTTGCCATAGGTTCGCCGTCTTCGGGTAAATCCGTCATGTGATAAGCATTGCAACTTGTTCCATAACCCACGATTTCGCCATAAATATGCGCGCCTCTTTTTTTAGCATACTCCAGTTCCTCCAATATCAGGACTCCGGCGGCTTCTGAAATTACAAATCCGTTACGTTTATTATCAAAGGGGCGTGACGACTTGTGCGGCTGGTCATTATTTTTAGCCAGAACATTAACCACATCGAAAGCCCCGAAAGTAATCGGGCACACCGGCGCTTCACTTGCTCCGGCGATTATAACATCCTGGCGGCCTTCTCTTATAAGCTCATAGGAAAACCCCAAAGAATCTGTGGCTGCTGTGCACCCGGTAGATATGGTGCAATTCATGCCTTTAGTATGATAAATAGCCCCCACTTCGGCACTGGGAGTATTAAACATAGCTGCATCATACAAATACGGACGCCCTTTCCTGGGATCTATAGGCTTTTTGCCCCAATCTGTAACTAACAAAAATTCTTCCTCCATAAAACGGGTTCCGCAAATGGCGTTAGCAAGTACAACTCCGCAACGCCGTGAGCTAAGTTCTTTGTCGGTTAATTCTGAATCTTTTACTGCCTGTTTTGCCGCGGCAATACCGAATTGAACATATCT
>JBAYNQ010000096.1:0-5504 GCA_041678705.1 Candidatus Omnitrophota bacterium | reverse complement strand
TATAGGTATATCAAAAGAAGGAGTTGAGTTTGATTCCTTAGACCAGGAGCCCGTGAATATAATTGCCTTGCTTATTTCTAACCAGAAAGAGGCGGGTTTACACCTTAAAATGTTAGCTTTTTTAGCAAGAATGCTCAGAGATAAATATCTTGTTCAAAGGCTTAAAAGTTCAAAGAGCGAGAAAGAGGTCATAGAATTGCTGGATAAACAGCAACAGGCAGTATCCTGAAAAATTGGACATAGGCTAAGAAAATGAATAAGATAGAACAGGAAATAAAAGTTAATAAAACTCATGGATTACACGCCCGGCCGGCTACCATTTTTGTGCAGTTGGCTAATAAATTCAATTCGTCTGTAAAAGTTGAGAAAGACGGTGAAGCTGTCGACGGCAAGTCGATAATTGCTATTTTAAGCCTGGGTGTTAATAACGGCGTGAGCATACGGCTTGTGGTAGAGGGTGATGATGCTCAAGAGGCGATGGACGACTTAAAAATTTTTTTAGAAACAGATGATGATTAAACTTAAAGGAATAGCAGTATCAAGCGGTATTGGAATAGGAAAAGCTTTGCTTTTGAGCAAAGATGATATCTCTATACCTCACCAGAAGATATCTCATAGTGAAATATCACGTGAAATATACAGGCTTGAAGAAGCCTTGATAGAAACACGCAGGGAGATTTCTGACCTTCAGAGCAAAATATCTAAAGAGATTGGTTTTGACCATGGCAGGATATTCGAGGCTCACTTCCTTGTTTTAGAGGACAGAGTTTTAATTGAAGATGTCATAAAGCAAATCAAGAACAAATTGGTAAACGTTGAGTATGCTTTCTCGCAAAGTGTAAAGAAATATATAGGCACACTGCTTAAGCTGAATGACGAGTATTTGCGTGAAAGAGTTGTAGATATCGAAGATATCTCTCGCAGAGTTTTACGAGCTATGCTTAAAGAAAAAGCTGTAAGCTTAAGCGAGTTGCAGGATAAAGTGGTTGTTGTGGCTCACGACCTTGCCCCTTCGCAAACCGCGACTTTACCTAAAGAGAAGATTTTGGGCTTTGTTACTGATGTTGGAGGGAGAACTTCTCATACTGCCATTATAGCAAGGACTTTAGGTATTCCTGCTGTTGTGGGGGCCGAGATTGCTACAAGGGATGTGCAATCAGGAGATAAAATAATAGTAGACGGTTCTTCAGGCTATGTTGTCATTAAACCCACAGAGAAAATAATTAAAGAGTATCAGAAAAAATCTACTCTTTATGCGAAAGAAGTAAAGGCGATTCATATTCCCAAGGAGGTTAAGGCCTGTACGAAAGATGGGAAACAGATTGTTATTTCTGCCAATATCGAATTGCCGCAAGAACTTTCTTTGGTAAAGCATTATGGTGCCGAAGGCATCGGGTTGTATCGCACGGAATATATATTTTTAGGACGCAAAGACCTTCCTTCTGAAGAGGAACAGTATGAAGCGTATGCTAAGGTAGCCAAAGAAGTTTCGCCCAGTAAAGTTATTTTTAGAACTATTGACATAGGCGGAGATAAGTTTCTTTCTCATCCGGAAGTTCCCAAGGAGATGAGCCCTTTTCTTGGCTGGAGAGCAATACGGTTTTGTTTAGCCAATCCCCAAGTTTTTAAAATTCAGCTCAGGGCTATACTACGGGCCTCAATAGATAAAAATGTCAGAGTAATGTTTCCTATGATTTCGGGCATAGAGGAGCTAAGGCAGGCAAAGAAGCTTCTTGACGATTGCAAAAAGGAATTAAGGAGCGAAGGAAAAAGTTTTGATGAAAATATTTCAATTGGCGCCATGATAGAGGTTCCTTCGGCAGCTCTTACGGCGGATGTTTTGGCGAAAGAGAGCGATTTTTTTAGTATCGGGACCAATGATTTGATTCAATACTCTCTAGCCGTTGATAGAGGCAATGAAAAAGTGGCTTATTTGTATGAACCGGGACATCCGGCTGTGTTGCGTTTAGTCAAAAGCGTAATTGAAGCAGCTCACGCCAATAAAATATGGGTAGGTATGTGTGGAGAGATGTCAGGGGAGCCAATATTTGCCTTTCTGCTTTTAGGTATGGGCCTCGATAGCTTCAGTATGCCGCCTCCGCAAATACCAAAGATAAAAGAACTCATTAGTAATATTAAGCTGGAAGATGCCCGCAAGATTGTTTCCGGCGTCTTAAAGATTCCTACTTCCAGAGAAGTAGAGAGATACCTTCAGGACGAATTACGTAAAATTCTTAAAGAAGATTTCTACCATATTTTAATGATTTAATGCCTATGCGTATAGCAATTCTTGCCGCAGGTTATGGAACAAGGTTGTATCCATTGACTCTGAAAGTGGCCAAACCTCTGGTTCCGGTAAATGACAAACCTATGATTGACTATTTGATAGAAAAAATAGTTAATTTAAAAAAGAAATTCACAATAAAAGAAGTCAGAGTTGTAGTAAATAATAAATTCTTTGAAGATTTTGTTTCCTGGAATGCAAAAAGCAAAATAAAAGCTAAGATAATCAATGATGGTTCTAATAGCCCCGAGGATAGGCTGGGAGCCGTTGGAGATATGCGTTTGGCGATAGGCGGAATCAAAGAAGACTGGCTAATCTTAGGCGGAGATAACCTCTTCCAGGATGATCTCGTTGAGTTTGTTAAATTTTCTCTTGCGAACAGGCCTTATCCGACCACAGGCCTTTATGATGTAAAGTCAAAAAAAGAGGCAACTAGGTTTGGAGTAGTAAAACTAAATACAAGAAACCGAATAGCCGCGTTCGAAGAGAAACCCAGAAATCCTTTTTCGACTTTAGCGGCTTCTTGTGTTTATTTTTTCCCCAGGCAGTCCTTAAGCGTTATGGACCGTTTTGTCAAAAGCAATGAGAATGTGGACGCCTCAGGTAGGTATATAGCCTGGCTGGTTAAAAAAAGTAAAGTTTACGGAACTGTTCTAAAAGGCAAGTGGATAGACATCGGCCATTTCGATTCTTTAAAAAGGGCCGAGAAAGAATTTGACTGAATTGTTAGCGATGCTGAAGATATTTCCAGGGGGGTATGATGGATTTAAAAAAATTAAGGAGCAAAATTGACTTCATCGATAGCAAAATACTCAAGCTTCTCAGTCTCAGAATGTCGGAAGTCAAGAAGGTTAGCCGTTTAAAAAAAGAAAAGAGGCTTAAAAATTATTCTCCGGAACGGGAAGCCAGCATGCTGGCTCACCTTAAGGCAATGGGTGAGGGTTCTCTTTCTGCTAGCGACATAGAGAATATTTTTCGGGAAATATTATCGGTCTGTAGGTCTCAAGGCAGCAGCTTAAAAATAGCCTATCTGGGCCCGCAAGGGACATTCACCCACTTGGCAGCTTTAAAAAACTTTGGGAAGAAATCAGAATATATTCCGGTTGATAGCATAAGTGATGTTTTTGACAAGGTAGAGAGAAAAGAAGCCGATTATGGTGTAGTGCCTATAGAGAACTCCACAGAAGGGGTGGTTAACTATACTCTGGATATGTTTTTTGTTTCCAATTTAAATATCTGTTCCGAAGTCACTCTGAACGTATCACATTCTTTGCTCGCCTCAAAAGGCGTGGCTCTAAAAAATATAAAGAGAGTGTATTCTCACCCGCAGGTGTTTCCTCAATGCCGCAGGTGGGTTTCGCGTTCCTTAAAGGAAGCGGAATTGATAACTGTATCTTCAACTGCCTTGGCGGCAAAAAAAGCCAAAGGAGATAAAAACGCAGCCTGCATTGGGAACAAAGTTTTAGCCAACTTGTATGGATTGCAGGTTCTGGCGTCTTCAATAGAGGATTCCCTTAGCAATTACACAAGATTCTTGGTTATTGCTGAAAGGGACAGCTTTGCTTCGGGTAAGGATAAGACCTCACTTTTATTTTCTATAAAAGATAAGGTTGGGGCTCTATACGATGTTCTTTCTTTATTCAAAAGCAAGGGGATAAATCTCACTAAAATAGAATCAAGGCCGTCTAAGAAAAAACCCTGGGAATATTATTTCTTTGTGGATATAGAGGGCCACAGGAGTAATGCTTTTGTTCAAAAGGCCTTAGCCAAATTAGAGAAAGACTGTGTTTTTGTTAAAATTCTGGGCTCATACCCCAGAGAGAGATAAGCTATAAGCAGAGAACTTATTACGAGTTATGAAAAATAAAATTTATCGTCAGGAATTGGATAAAATAGCGGCTTATAAGCCCGGCAGGCCGATAGAGGAAGTGAAAAGGTTGTTTGGCTTAAAAGATGTCTACAAGCTTGCTTCTAATGAGATAGCTAGTTTTCCGGATTATGCCCGCAAGGCCCTAATCGGCGAACTAAAAAATATAAACCGCTACCCGCAGGGAGATTGTTTCTACTTGAGAGAAACTCTAGCCGGGAAATTAAAAGTTGATAAAGAAAGATTAATCTTTGGTAATGGGTCTGACGAGGTGATAGCCCTAGCTTTAAGAGCCTTAGTCAATAAAGGAGATGAGGTTATAGTAGCCTATCCGACTTTTCTGGTTTATGAGATACAAGCAAAAATTCATAGCGCCAGAGTCATTAGGGTTCCTCTGAAGGGGCTTCGTTATGACTTGGAAGGGATATTGTCGAAAATTAACAAAAAGACCAAAATTATTTTTATCGCCAATCCCGACAATCCCACAGGAACGTATTTGAATCAGAAAGAGATTGGGAGTTTCCTGAAGAAAGTTCCGGCGAATGTCTTGGTCTATCTTGATGAAGCTTATTTTGAGTTTGCTCCGTCAGATTTCCCTAAAAGTATAGATTTTCTGAATAAGAGAAAGAATCTTATAATTTCAAGGACTTTCTCTAAGATTTACGGTTTGGCCGGTTTGCGCATAGGCTATGGAATAACTTCTAAGGAGTTAGCCGGTGTTTTGAACCGCATCAGAGACCCCTTTAATGTTAATCGTTTTGCTCAGGTAGCAGCGATAGCAGCCCTCAAGAACAATAGTTTCATAAAAAAAGTTTTGTCGGATACCGCCAAGGAAAAAAAATATTTATACACAGAACTTAATAAAGCTGGCCTTGACTTTATAAAGAGCGCTACCAATTTCGTTTTGGTGAAGTTTGTCGGGAACACCGAAAAACTCGCTAAATATTTGTTAAGGCAGGGGGTTATTATACGTGAATTAAAAGGTTGGGGATTGAATGATTTTTTCAGGGTCACCCTGGGAACACATAAGGAGAATAGAAGATTCATTGAAGCTCTAAAAGCATTCTTATCTAATAATTCCAATACTGCCAGGAGAGTAAAAAAATGATTATAGTATTCAAAAAGGAAGCTACGAAACATCAAGTTGACAGCTTGCTGTCAAGGGTTAAAAAATTAGGGTTAAAGGCGATGATTTCTAAGGGTACCGAGAGGACTATTGTAGGAGTTATCGGGCCGGAAGATATAATTCGCCTGCATCCTTTAGAAGTTTTTCCAGGTGTTGAAAAAGTGATGGAGGTTTTAACGCCTTACAAGCTTGTATCGCGGGAGTTTAAAAAGGAAGATACGGTAATT
>JBAYNQ010000095.1:0-5540 GCA_041678705.1 Candidatus Omnitrophota bacterium | reverse complement strand
CGGCGGAGATTTCTCCTTTATAAAGGAAACGCCAGTTTTAAAAGATTTTCTAAACATCGTGACGCCTTTTTTTGCCCGGCCGAATACAGCGATATTCGTTTTATTGGTCGCGCTCATTTTTTCCTCAGCAATACTAAAAAATCTATTTCAATATTTGTCGTCAGTCGCAACTCTTTTTTTGGCCAGGCAATTTGCGCATAATTTAAGAAAACGGATATTCAAACGCTATCTAAGTTTCGGGAAGTTATTTTTTGATCAGAACAGCGCCGGCAGCTTATATCAAATATTAGTAGGATTCAGCCAGAGAATAGCTACGGAAATACAAGTTTTAAAACAGGCTTTGTACACGGTCTTTGTGCTAATAGTCTACTTAATTATCATGGCGGCGATTTCTTGGCAATTACTTATTTTTGCGGTTATAATTTTCCCGGCTTTCCATTATTCCGTAGCGCGGCTTATAAAAAAAATCAAAACCAGCTCACACTATTTTGCCGAAGCATCATCAGAATTAGGGAAAAAAATTTCCAACGCTTTATCGTGTATACCGCTGGTAAAAGCGTATAAGGCAGAAGAAAAAGAAAAAGAATGGTTTGCCTATGCCAGCGAAAGAGTAAGAAGCTTCCATTTCAGCATAGATAAGAAACAAGCTTTAATAGGGCCCATACAGGAAATAATATTTTTATGCATGTCTTTGGTGTTAGTTGGTGCCATAGCCTTTTTGTTTATGAGAGAAAAAACAGGAGATTTTGCCGGATATGTAGTGTTCTTTATGGTTTTGAGAAGAAGCAGCGGGAGCTTCGGTGTTTTTAATAATATTCGCAGCTCTCTGGCAAGCATAAAAGGCCCGTTGAGGGAGGTCGATAAAGTTTTTAACGACAACGATAAATGCTTTATATCGGAAGGAACTAGCGAGCTAAAGAAAATAGATGAAAAAATCGAGTTTCAGCACTTAAACTTTTCTTATTCACAAGGAACGGAAGCGTTAAAAGATATAAATTTTTCGGTAAATAAAGGAGAAATGACTGCGATAATAGGCTCTAGCGGCGGCGGCAAAACCACATTGATAAACATGATAATGCGTTTTTATAAACCTTCCAGCGGGAGGATTGAAATAGACGGAGTTGATATAACAAATTTTACCCTTAAGTCTTTAAGAAATAAGATAGCGTTGGTAAGTCAGGAAACTTTTTTGTTTAACGCCTCGTTACGTTTTAATATGCTTTATGGGTTAAACCGCGAGGTTGACGATAAAACTCTATTTGATGCTATGGAGAAAGCGCAGATATCAGACTTTATTTTGAGTCTCCCTAGAGGCATAGACACAGAAATAGGAGACAGAGGCGTTAAGCTTTCTGGCGGAGAACGACAAAGGATTTCAATAGCGCGGGCGATTCTAAAAAATGCCGAAGTTATTATATTGGACGAAGCCACAAGCTCTTTAGATTCAATAACCGAAAATAAAATTAAAATAGCCATTGAAGAATTAACACAGGATAAAACTACCATCGCTATAGCGCACCGGCTTTCGACTATTAAAAATACGAACAACATTGTAGTGCTGGAAAAAGGAAGGATTGTCGAGCAAGGGCAACCAGAAGAGTTACTAAAGAAAAAAGGTAAATTTTATCAATACTGGCAAGAGCAGAAATTTTTCTAATTTTGGCGAAATCCGCTAAATCATTTTAGCATGAGACATCGAACGAAAAACATTGACTGCTATAAAAATTCTGAGGAAAAAATTTGGCTGAATATTGCCTCGTCACACCAGGTTCTAGAAAACTTCGTTAATATAGACAACAGCTTATTTCTGAGTGCTTCCAATTTATTTAGAAGATTCCCCCTGTCTAAAAAACTTCTTCCGGGCAAGCACCGGGAAATAATAGAGCTTTATAACAGAGCTAAGAAAAAGGCGATATTGCTAAGATGCAACTGTAAAAATCCTTTACCTTTCCCGGATGGCTCTGTCGATCACATTTTATGTTCACATTTTTTAGAACATGTTTTTCTCTGCGAAGCTAAAAAGATTATCCGCAATTTTTATAGGGTGCTCAAACCCGAAGCCACATTGCACATAATAGTTCCTGATTTAAAGTTACAGGCAAAAGAATATTTATCTAAGAGCGATAACGGGGAGGGGTCAGCCGCCGATAAATTTGTAAAAATGACCTTGCTTAGCAGAGAATCGAAACCGTCCCTTAAGTACAGAATTCTTGAATTTAGCGGGTCTTTTGGACTGCAGCATCGGTGGATGTATGATTATTTGTCTATTAAAGAAAAACTGCAAGAATCCGGGTTCGTTGTGTTTGACGGAAATAGCACTCCCAGCAGTCAGTATCGGTTAAATGACGGGTCGGTTCATGTCGTCGCGCGCAAGGCGTAAGGGAACAGTTGTTAAAAGAGGCAGAGAAGCATCCGGCAGAAGTCTCGGCGGGAGAGGCTGAAGTGTTTTGCTCCAAGGCTAATATCTTTTAGTTTATCAAAGAGTATGTCTATGATTGCAAGTTTTATTAAAGTGACCATGCGTAAACTACTAATATTTTTGAAATATGGGATATTCAGCGATAGCATACGTATTGACGCGTCTACCATTTGTCAGCTTAGGTGCCCGACATGTCAAAAATGGTGGCAAAGAGCTGGTCAACATGTAAATAGAGGTTATCTAAGGTTTAAAGATTTTAAAAAATTTGTTGATAAACATACAGGTTTCAAAAAGATTGAGCTGTCCAATGATGGAGAAATATTTTTAAATCCAGAGTTAAGCCAAATCATAAAATACGCTTACAGGAAAAAGATTATGTTAACAGCTCTTACTGGAGTCAATCTTAATGATATTCAAGAAGAGGTGATTAAAGATTTAGTTATATATAAAGTCAAGGAAATGCGTATCTCTATTGATGGAGCCAGCGAAAAAACATATGCTATCTATCGGAAAAACGGTAATTTTAAAAAAGTAATAGAAAATATCGGAAGAATAAATTACTACAAACAGCAATATAACTCGGAATATCCTCAATTAACCTGGGTTTTTATAATGTTTAAACATAACATTCATGAAATATCTTATGCAAGAGAAATTGCTGGAAAACTAAATATGAAATTCAGGTTGAGTATCAATACAGATCCGGAATTTGCCCCTTTGGAAAATGAAATGATGCTGGACGGAGAATTAATTCCTTTATCAATGCAGAGATATGAGAGAAGATCAGGGGGGATATACCATTCGGGCATGTGTCTCTCTCTCTGGACATGTCCGCAAATTAATTGGGACGGGAAACTTATGGGGTGCCCTTGTAACCGGAGTATGGATTTTGGGAATGTGTTTGAAGAAGGTTTAAGAAAATGTTTAAGAGGAGAAAAATATGTATATGCAAAAAAAATGTTGTTAGGAAAAGCTAAGCCACGAGAAGACATACCTTGTTTTTATTGTGATGTGTATAAAAAAATGTGCCAGCGGGAACAATTTTTAGAAATAGCTAGTGCCAAAGGGGTGTTCAAGAGGCTATTCAAGGTATAAAAAGTTTAGGAAAAGAGATAATAAATGCTATTGGGGCCTATATAAAGATGGAATATAAACCAGTCGTTCATGTGAATAAGAAACATAAGATATCAGTAGTTATAGTTACTTATAACCAAAAAGAGTTTATTGGAAAAGCTGTAG
This sequence comes from Candidatus Omnitrophota bacterium, assembly GCA_041678705.1. Lineage (GTDB taxonomy): Bacteria > Omnitrophota > Gorgyraeia > Duberdicusellales > 4484-171 > JAQUWY01. The sequence goes on along the minus strand of JBAYNQ010000095.1, from coordinate 1,882 downwards.
AAAGCGTTTTAAACCAAACCTTGCGGCCGTATGAAATTATAATTTGCGATGACGCATCAGAGGATGGCACCATTGGCATCATCAGAAGCTATGAAGAAAAATATCCCGGCTATATCAGGGTTTTTGTGCAAAAAAAACATTCGGGCATCGCCGAAAACAAGAATATGGGCTTAAGGCATGCACGAGGAGGATTAGTTACGACATTAGACGGTGATGATATATTTCTGCCGGAAAAGTTAGAAAAAGAGTTCTCCGCGTACATTGCTTCTAGTGAGGCAGGGATAGTTTATTCAAACTGCTACATTACGAATAAAGATGGGAAGCGTTTATGTTTGTGGGCGCAGGCCAATCGGCGGTTGCCGGCAGGAGACGTATTTAAGGACATATTTACCTTTTCCTTTCCCGGAGCTTCCTATCACAATGAATTAGTTGAGACAGAATGGTTTAGAAGGATAGGGTACATAGACCCTACGCTGGTAATCTGGGAAGATTGGGACTTCCGGCTGCGCCTGACCAAACAATTAAAAGTTGTCTATTGCCAGCAGCCATTATGGGAATACCGGCAGCATCAAGGAGGCACTCATAATAGAAAATTTTCTTTACACTTTTTAATGCTGTGTCGAATATACAAAAAAAATAAAAATTTGCTTAATGATTTTTCTGGCTTTCAGCAAATGATTCTTAAAGGAACCGCGCTCTCTTTTATTTACGCGCACAAAGCTTATTTGCTCGGAGAAAAAAAAGGGATAAAAGAAAGCATAAAAATATGCGCGTATAGACTCGCAAAGTCGTATTATTTGTTGAAGCTTAGGCCCGGAGATATCTACAGTTATTTTAGTAAAGAAACGCAAGCTCTGATAAGAAAGTTTTGTAATTTACGCAGGACCAACGAAAAGTCCGAAACATAACCCGTAAAGACAGCGTGATTATTTTTAATGGAAAGGGCGAGCATGAGCAAGAAAGTCAAAATAATTACTTTCCATAGCGCAATCAATCATGGAGCGGCGATACAGGCTTATGCTTTGATGAAGACGGTAAAAAAACTTGGCCTAAACGTAGAAATAATAGATTATCGTCCTCGATTCGAAAGAAAACAAACGTTAAATTATAACAATAACCTCCCTTCTTTTATTAAGAAAGCGATACAATACGTTATTTTTAGGCGTTTCTGCAGAAAATATCTGTCTTTAACCAAGAAAGTTTACAAGAGTAACGAAGAGCTTTTAAAATATCCGCCAAAGGCGGATTATTTTATTTGCGGTAGTGATCAAATCTGGAGTTTGAGAATTACAAAGGAAATCGATCCGGCCTATTTTTTGGCTTTCCCGGTATTGGGAGCAAAAAGGATTGCCTACGGCGTCAGCATGGGGAAAACAGAAATTCCTGAATCTTCCAAGCATGAGTTTTCAGATGCGATAAAGAAATTTGACTGTCTTTCCGCGAGAGAAAAGTTTACCAGGGACCGGCTACTTTCCTGCAAACCAGGCAAACCTGTGCCGATAGTTTTGGACCCATCTCTTCTTTTGTCGGATTATTCCGAAATAATGCCCAGAGGAGATACAAACGAGAGGTATATAGCCGTTTACTTTATAGTTAGGGATAAAAATCTGATAGAGGCCGCTATTAAGCTAAAGAAAGTTCTCAATATGCCGTTGGTAAATTTATCGACGGGCCGGCTGAGAGAGGCGGATAGAAATGAATATTTCTTAAATCCCGGGGAATGGCTAAAGAAGATAAAATGTTCTTCAATAGTATGTACAAACTCATTTCATGGCACGGCTTTGTCTGTTTTGTTTGAAAAAAAATTCTATACAACTAAGCTATCGGAAAGATTTGAAGGATTGAACAACCGGATGATTGAATTACTGGAACCTTTGGGTTT
>JBAYNQ010000094.1:0-5547 GCA_041678705.1 Candidatus Omnitrophota bacterium | reverse complement strand
TTGGTAGGAAAAAGCCCACAGCTAACTCCAATATTAGCTATCACTTCCAGAAAAAAAATAATAATTATCCCCCAAAGAATCCCCGATTTGAAGCCGTCTTTTTGAACCCTGGCAATACAGAACATAGTATGAAACAATATAAAAAAAACAATCATCATCCCCAGAACGCCCCATAATCCAAATTCTTCAGCGATAATAGAGAAAACAAAATCCGTGTGTGAAGCCGGCAAAAAAGATAATTTTTGCTTACCTTCCCCTAACCCAACCCCGCATAACCCTCCTTCTCCATAAGCAATCTGGGATTGAACCAACTGGAACCCTGCCCCTCTGGAATCAGCAAAAGGATTGAAGTAAGAAGTCATCCTTCGAGCCCGGTAAGGAGAAAACTTGACCAAAAAGAAAGCCATCAGTAAGCCTATCCCGATTACCGCGGCTAAATGCTTTATGTTAGCATTACAGATAAAAAGAAAGAATATTGCCCAAATAACCCAGAAAGCCGCTGCGCCTAAGTCCGGCTGTAAAATTAATAAAAGGCACACCGAAACCAACACGACTCCCAAAGGGATAAGGCCATTTTTGATATTGCGCAATGTATTGCTCTTCCTCTGGCAATAATCAGCGCAATAAAGCAAGAAAGTAACCTTTAATATTTCTGAAGGCTGGATATTAAACCCGGCCAGGGAAAACCAGCGCCGGGCCCCTCCGCCTTTCTGCCCAAAAAAAGCTACCACCACCAGGGTGAGTATCGTAAACAGCAGTAATTCTTTATTGTAGCGTTTTAGAAAGTCTATCTCAACAAACAGAGTACCGAAGAAAGCCGCTAATCCAAATAGAAAAAACAATATCTGCCGTTTTAAAAAATAGGCTGAGTCACCGTAGACCTTAAAAGCATAGACACTTGAAGATTCATAAATCATCAAGATTCCAAAAAGAGTTAAAGCTAAAACTGAGATAAAAATAAATCTGCGGTTTCTTTTTAACCTGGAGCTTGAATATTTTAATGTTTTATCCATATTTTTCCGGATGATTGCCTTCCGGAACAGCCCGGCTATTGGAGGCTATCAACTATTTTTATAAATCTGTCTCCCCGTTCTTTATAATCGGAAAACATATCAAAGCTGGCACACATAGGCGAAAGAAGAACAATCTCCCCGGGATTGGCTTCGTCAAAAGCTGAAGAAACTGCTTCTTGGAGAGAAGAAAAGACTTCTATTCTACAGAAATCTTTAAGAGATTTTTTTATCTTAGAAGCCGCCTCTCCAAAAAGATTTATTTTCTTTACTCTGCCAAGATGCGAAGCTACCTCAGAATAATCTAAGCCTTTGTCTTTGCCTCCAGCCAATAAAATCACAGGGCCGGAAATATTATCAAGAGCCCAGATGGCTGAAGCAGGATTCGTAGCCTTGGAGTCATTTATAAATTCTACTCCTTTTATTTTACGTACGAATTGCATACGATGAGGCAGGCCCTTAAATTCAGAAAAAATCTTTTGGCAAGACTTTTTATTAACTCCAAAAATTTCGGCTATTCTCCAGATACATGAGAAATTTTCATTTGGAAACTCGTCTGAGAAATAAACAACTCGGGGTTTGATATCGCCGGGCAATATCCCTAAGCGCTCCAGGCTCCTGTTAAGCAAAGCCCAGTCACCGGATGACTGATTCTTGAATATGCACGTTTTTGCCAGGATATATTCCTGCAAATCATTGTAGCGGTCAAAATGATCAGGAGCGATATTCAGCAAAGCTGCCACATAAGGATGAAACTCAACAATCGTCTCCAACTGGAAAGAACTCAGCTCCAGAACAACTATGTCGTCTTTAGTGGTCTTAAGTGCAAAAGAAGAAAAAGGGGTCCCGATATTGCCACCCACAAAAACGCGGCAGCCGGTAGCCTCCAGTACTTTGTGAGTTAGATAAGTTGAGGTAGTTTTACCGTTTGTGCCAGTTATGGCAACACACGGCGCTTTATTAAACCAAAAAGAGAATTCGATTTCACCCACACAGGGTATCCCGGCATCTTTCAGGAAGGGACGAATTAAAGCTGGGTTTACTCCCGGGCTTAATACGACTAAGTCGCAGTCCTTAATAAAATCTCTGCTGTTGGAACCAAATTCAAAAACAACACCTTTGTCGGTATATTCTTGGATTAAAGAATTCTGAAAACAACTCTTTTGCCTGCTTTCGCTTACTTTTATGTTTTTGCCTAATTCCAGAAGCAATTCGCATAAGGAAACGCCGCTCTTGCCCCAGCCGACGACACAAACTTTATTAAAATTGTTTATATCCATTGATATTAAGTATCGTGAAATTAAAAACTAAAAAAAATCGCGCAGCAAGCCTCATGCCCTAAACTATTTTAAAAAAAGACTTGCAACCTGAAACTTACGGCTTGCAACATATTATTTCTTATCTGTCGACCACCGGCTATCGACTCTTCTGTGTTTCTATCTGAGCTTGACGGTAAGAAGCGCCATTACAGCACAAATAGCAGAGATAATCCAAAACCTGACTACTATTTTTGGCTCTTTCCATCCCAATATCTGAAAATGATGATGTAAGGGCGCGGCTTTAAAAATTCTTTTGCCTCTAAGCCTGACTGAAAATATCTGCAAAATAACGCTTAAGGCCTCGATAACAAACAAGCCGCCGCTTACAAAAAGAATGAACTCCTGCTTTATACATACGGCAACAGCTCCTATGGCTCCGCCTAAAGCCAGGGCTCCAGCATCACCCATAAAAACTTCAGCCGGATAAGAATTAAACCACAAAAATCCCAGGCCCGCGCCGACCAAAGCAAAGCATACCACCATCAGCTCGCCGGCACCCGAAATATAAGGGATAAGCAGGTAATTAGAAAACTTCAGATTTCCTACTATATAACTCAAGATACCAAAAATTAAAAAATTTGTAATCAGGGCTCCGATGGCCAAACCATCAAGGCCATCAGTAAAATTCACCGCGTTTGATGTAGCCAAAATCATAAAGGCGACCCAAAAGATATAAAAAGATCCTAAATCCAAAGCTGCTTTTTTAAAAAAGGGCAGGCTCCATTGAGTAGAAAAACTATGGTTAGCCACAATTGCTATTCCTAGAAGAATACCTATAATACTTTGCCAAAGCAATTTCTGGCGCCGGCTGTATCCTTTGCCTTTTTTTATCTTTTTTAAGTCATCTCCCAGGCCTAAAAAGCCTAAGGCCACCATTAAAATGCTCATGAGCCAGACAAAATAATTATCCAGCCTTCCCCAGGCTAAAACAGCTGTTAGTGCCGCCAGCACTATGAGAACCCCTCCCATTGTAGGAGTGCCTTTTTTGGCTTCATGAAGAGATTCTAAATGTATGTGCCCATACATGTCTATTTTCTCTACCATTTTTAAACGTTTAAGCCGCTTAACGGTAAATTTCCAAAAAACCATCACAACAATAAAAGAAGTTACAAAGGCGCATCCAGCCCTGAAAGTTATATAGCGGGTAACATTAAAAACAAAAAAATACTTTGCTAAGGGGTAAAGAATATGATAAATCATACGCGAATCTTTACAAACTCAAATATCAAACAAAAACAGCTTTAAGCTATAAGTTGTAAGTTTCGAGTCACAGGTAACAAGTTTCGGGTTACAGGTTTCAAGTCCTGAATTATTTTAGGAATCTACTGCCTGGTACTTGTGGCTTGTAACAGTATTCCCAATTCATCAAATTTAATTAATTCATCCAAATTATCCAATTCACCATAGCTTGTGGTTTTTCTGCTATAAATAGCCGATTACTTTCTCTAATTCCATCTTACGTGAACCTTTCAAGAAAATCAAACATCTTTTGGCATCAAAGTTTTCATCTTTAATAATCTTGAAAATTCCAGACGCTACCTTAGAGTGGGAATCACAGCATGCAGCATTATTATAACCGAACCGCGAAAGTTCCTTTTTTAATTTAGAAGCATATTTTCCCATAAAGAAACAGTAATCAATTCTATTCTTGACTATAGAAGCAGCCAAGCTTTTATGGTAATAAGAGCTTCTGTGCCCCAGCTCCAGCATATCGCCTATAACTGCAATTTTCTTGAAAGGAGCCATTCTTAAAACTTCAAGGGATTTTTTAAAAGAATACGGATTGGCATTATAAGCATCATTCAGGATACGAAGGCCTTTTGCCTTCTTCATCTCCATACGCATAGGAGGAAATTTGTCAAATCCGTTCATGGTCTTTAAAAGTTTCTCAAGGTTTAACCCGCGCAACCGGGCAGCTAAAACGGCTGCGGCAATATTATAAACGAATTCCTGGCGCCAGAAAGGCAATTTAATACGGTATTTATCTTGAACAATAAAAACGACATTCTCTCCGCTGGCCGCTATCTTGCGAAAAAACAAATCATTGCTCTTGTCTTTACCAAACCAATATGCTTTTCGAAGGTTTCTTCCAGCTAAAGAGTCTGTCCCCGGAAACAAAGACTTAGCTTCTCTTGGCAACCATAATCCGGACAAACAAGGTTCGTCTCGATTAAGAATCACTTTCATCCGAGGATTTGCTTTTAGTAAGGACAGCTTTTCAGATAAAATTCCTTTTGTGCTTTTTAAACCCTCCAGGTGCGCCGGACGCACAAAAGTAATAATCCCTACATCAGGAAGGCAAACTCTGGCCAAATATTCTATCTCGCCGGGACAATTGGTGCCTAGTTCAAGAATTATTATCCGCTAATCATTTAAAGAAAAAATTGTCTTAGCGACGCCTAAAATATTATTTTCTGTCCTTTTATTCTTTAAAACCTTACCTTGAGATTCAAGAAGAAAAGCAAGCATCTCTTTGGTGGTGGTTTTACCCAAAGAGCCTGTAACAGCATAAACAAAAACCCTTTTTTTCTTACGGATATACCTCGCCAAAATCCGCATTGCCGATAAGCTATCTTTAACTTTTACAAACACCGCCTTTTCTTGAGAAAAACTAGATTCCTGGGCAATAATACAGCAAGCCCCTTTTTGTAAGGCTTCCTTTATAAAATCGTGCCCGTCCTTATGCTTGCCTTTTATGGCTAGAAAAGCTTGCCCCTTTTTTATTGAACGGGAATCAATAGAGCATGTATCAAAGGGCCTGAAATTATGACGATTATAGACCCCCTCGGGTTTAAGAAGGCATTTTAGAATTGATAATTCCGAAAAAATCATATTTTTCTGTCAGACTTTTAACTCTTTAATTAAGGCTTTCACCACCCGGCTGTCTTTGAAAGGAATTTTTCTTTTTCCGATTGTCTGAAATTCTTCGTGGCCCTTGCCGCAAATCAAAAGGCACCTTCCGGGCAGATTCTTTTTATTCTTGTTTTTTCCACTGAGCCGTAATATCGCTTCTTTTATTGCCATTTTCCTATCAATAATCAAAACGTAATTCTTCTTATTAAAACCTGCAGCAATCTGCCGGCAGATATCTTTGGGATTTTCGCTGCGAGGGTTGTCAGAAGTGATAAAGTTAAAATCGGCTAAAGCACAAGCTCCTGCCCCCATAGCCCGGCGTTTGCCCTTGTCCCTATCTCCTCCACACCCAAAGAGACAGGTTA
>JBAYNQ010000093.1:0-5567 GCA_041678705.1 Candidatus Omnitrophota bacterium | reverse complement strand
GGTTTTTTTGTCTTTTGGTTTTTTAGTTTTTCTTAACCTCAACCTTAACCTATATAGCCTCTGGTCTATGGACTATGGACTATCGACCGTGGACCGTGGACTGCTTGCTCTGAGCCCTTCGATTTCACTCAGGATAAACGTAGTCGAAGGGTGGACTAATATTATACTTGCTCCACACTCTTAACTTCCGGAATCATTTCTTTAAGCTTCTGCTCAATCCCCAGCTTAAGAGTATATGTACTCATCGGGCAGCTTCCGCAGGCCCCGGTGAGGCGAACCTTGACGATACCGTCTTCGGTAACCTCCACCAAATCAACGTTACCTCCGTCAGCCTGGAGCATCGGACGAACTTGATTTAGGACTTTTTCTACTTTTTCTTTAAGCATACTACCTCCTTAATGAGCCCGGCACTTTTGCGGTGTCAAGGCGAATTGTGTCCGAGCCGATTCAGGTTAAAAGTTACAAAGCAAGGCGCAGTAAGATTTGCCCGATATATCGGCGGCCGGACTATTTTAATAACCGATAAAGTTTTCGGCTTTTATCTGGCCCTGAGAACACCCTAACCCGAGACAGACGTCTTTCATAGTTTCAACCATTTTAGGCGGCCCGAACATATAAAATATTCTTTTTTCTATATCCTTAAGCTTACCGGTAATAAACTCTTTATTTATTCTTCCAAACAAACATTTTTCATCTAGCGAGCGGCATTCGGTAAAAGTATAAAATGTTTTTATGCCGGATCTTAAGAAACTGAAATTATCCAGCTCCTTCTTGAAAGCCGCGTTTGATTCGTTGCGGTTTGAATAAAATAAAACAGCATCGGTATCAAGATTTCTTTCTGCTATATACTCAAGGATAGAAACTACCGGAGTTATGCCTATCCCCCCGATTAAGAAAGCTATCTTTTTATATTCCTCCTTAAAGAAACAGTTTCCCAAAGGCGCCTTGAAAAATGCCTCATCGGCCTTCTTCAAACTCTTTAGTTTTTCGCAAAAAGGACTCGAACCTAAACGCTTGGTAAACTCAATATAGTTTTTGTCCGGTGAAGAAGAAAACGAAAGATATTTATTTAACTGCTGATTAGATAAATCATCGTGGTCGAAAACCACCCGAGCAAACTGGCCGGGTAAAAAATCTATTTTTTTATCGGTAGCGAACCGGAAGCTCATTACATCTTCGGTTCGTTTTATCCTTTCGATAAACTCCCCGTGAAATAAATCCATCTTAAAAGGCTCCGCCCAATATCTTATCTTCCAGTTCTTTGATTTCTTTTCTCAGGAGTTCCGGAAGAGCTAGAATATCCACATCCATAAATCCCCTGACAATAACTGCCTGGGCTTCGGAAGCAGATAATCCACGGGAGCACAAGTATTCGATTTCCTCTTTATTGATTTTTCCTATGGCTGCTTCATGCGATAAGTCAACGTCCCTTAGCTCTGTCTCAAGCTCCGGTATCGCGTATATCGTCCCCTTTTCTGACAAAACCAGTCCGCGACACTCAAGATGGCCCTTTACATTGTGGCTTTGAGCTTTAAGGTGGCCTCGAGCTATAACTTTACCTCCTAAACTCACAGCCCGGGAAACTATTTCCGCCTGGGAGCTATCACCTTTTAGAATAGCCCGCGAACCGATATCCTGAAAAGAACCGGGATGAGAAAGAATCAACGAATTAAAACTTGCCCGGGAATTTTTTCCTTTTAAAAACGCAGTTGGATACATAACTACTTCTCTAACCGGTTTAAGACATATGTAATTGGAAACAAAGGTTCCTTCGTCTTCAACCATAGCGATGCTCATTGGTTTAACTGACACATCTTCACTCCAGGAGTGTATCATGGTAAAGTTGAGATAGCCTCCCCGTTGAATAAAAAATTCCGAAACTCCCAGATGAAACCCTTCGTGAGCGGCTTTGGAAGCGGAACACCCGGTAATTAAATAGACCTTTGCTCCTTCCTCCACAATAACTATATTATGAACTCGTTGTTTAAACCCTTGAGCTTTTAAAAAAAGGCAGGCCTGAATAGGCAATTGAACAGTTTTACCCTTTTTTACTCTTATGCAGTAGCCTCCTTCGGTCTCAGCGGGATACTCTCTGCCTAAAGCTTTAAAAGCTTTTCCAAAATGTTCCTTAAACTGCGGAATCCCTAAAGCCTCTTGGGTGGAAATTATTTCCATCGAATCTTGCAAAGCTCGAGCTACCAGGACCTTGGCGTCTTCCTGGAGAAAACTTGCCGAACGGGTTTTTTCGGTAAAATCCATTCCTGATGAAGAAATCTTATCCTTGTCTTGCTGGCTAAAGTGCTTTTCTATTTCTTTTGGGGACATTGACACTCCTTGCATGTCTGATAACCTGATTTCTTTATGCTCTCAAACATCTCCTTAGGCTCGCCTACACACCAGAATCTTCCGTTCATCATAACGCAGCCGCTTTTAGCTTTAATGTAGTCAAGGATATAGCCGGTATGAGTAATGATTAGGGCCGATTTCCCCTTCTGTTTTAAATACGTGTTTAAGGCCTTACCCATAATAGAAATATTCTCTATATCCACCCCTGACTCGGGTTCATCGAGCAGTAAAAAGTCCGAGCCCTGTAATATCAATTGGAATAATTCCGAACGCTTCATTTCTCCGCCGGAAAAGGAAAGATTCACATCCCTCTTTAGGTGGCTTTCGAGAGACAATTTACGAGAAAAATCTTCAATAACATTCTTGTCCTTGCAGAGAAAGTCAGCTAGGCTTGCAAGCTTAACCCCTCTTATTGCCGGAGGGTGCTGATACATTATGCCTAAACCTAACTTAACTCTTTCCTCTATCGGCAAATCATTTATTTTTTCTCCGTTAACAAAAATTTCTCCTTGAGATATTTCATACCCGCTAAATCCCATTATAGTCTTTATTAATGTAGATTTACCGCTGCCGTTTGGCCCAAAAAGAATAAGGACCTGGCCCTTTTCCATCGAAAGGTTAATATCCCTTAATATAGTTTTTCCGGAAGCCCTAACACTTAAATTTTTTATTTCTAGCAACATTTCATCCCGCCTTACAATCTTTGCATAACCCGTAAAAATATCCCTGAAGGCTCTCTATCAAATGTCCATTTACTTCTTTTTTTTCCAAAGCAGCACAGGGCACAATATCGATATCAAAAATTTTTCCGCAGCTTTGGCAATAAAAATGATGATGAAAATCAACTCTTACTTCAAAACAGGACTTATTAAATTTTATCCTTATCTCTGAGATTAGCTTCTTCTCTTTAAATACTTCTAGAATAGTATATATTGTTGCTAAAGATATAGCCGGGGCTTTGGGTTTAATTCTTTCATAAATTTCCTCAGCAGTCAAATGCTTCTTTCTGGCCGCAAGCACCTGATAAACCATGACTCTTTGAGGAGTAATCCGGATATCAGAAGCTTTTAATTTCTCTATAGTATTATTCATAGTTATATATGAATATAAAACATCTTTTTGTTTTGTCAATAACAATTTTTATATAAAAATTGTTATTATAAAACTGCTCGAAGAGGCCTGATATTATATAAAAGTTGTTTTTGTTTTTTTAAGACTTATCCACAATATTCACCTTTCTGCCGCAGTTTTCGCACCTGATAAAAGGAGCAATGTAGGCGGGCGACAATTGTACGGACTTGCCGCAAGAGCAGAGAAAAGTTTCCCAGCCTTTATGCTTACGGGTATATTCCTGGCTATTCTGTGCCTGTTGGGAAACGCCTTGCTTGATGCCTCCAAGTAAGGCTCCGGCTAATTTTAAATCAACTTTAGGGATTTCGAGTTTACGGCTACAGCGCGGGCACTGCAGATGCTTGCTTTTAAAGTCAGGAGGAATTTTTATCTTAAGCCCGCAAGCGCAATATAGAAAAATGTATTTATTCAGGGCCCTGATAAGATCGCCGGCTTCCCTGGTTTTTGTCTTTACGTCTTTATCAGCAAAACCTGTCTTGAGCGGCTCACGCAAGTAGATGCTTTCGGTATCCTTTAAGGCAGATTCAGGCATAATGTTTGAAGCTGAACCCTTAACATAAGAAAAAGCTTTCTGATACGCGGAATAATTAACGCTGCCGGCCATGTTCGTTAAGATTTTTATTCTCTCTTCTATAGGAGGATGCGTGCTAAACAAGCTGTGTGCTTTCATCCCCTTTTTCATAAAAGGATTTTCTATATACATAGAGGCCGTAATCTTATTTGCAGAATCAAGCTTTATCCCTGAACCTGCTATTTTCTCTAAAGCCGCTGCCAATCCCAAAGGATAGCGGGTTAATCTAACCCCTGAGGCATCTGCAAGGTATTCCCTGCGACGGGAAAGAGAGAAGTAAAAAAGCCTTGCAAGAATAGGTGCAAGTATCGCAAAAATAAGAGACATAATAAAAACTACTAATTGGGCCTGTCCGGATCCTGCGGAAGAAGAGCTATATCTACGGGAAGAGCCTCGAGAAAACCACATGCTTCTCAAGAATACCTCCGACAGTATAACGATACTGCCCAGCATAACCCCGGCAAAAGTCATATATAAAACATCCCGATTAATAATATGTGACATCTCATGCGCCACTACACCCTGCAGTTCATCGCGGTTTAGCTGCGCAAGCAACCCCGAAGTAACAGCAATCGAGCTCCTCTGAGGGCTTCTGCCCACAGCAAAAGCATTGAGGGCGGGGCTCGGTATAATATAAACTTTAGGCATTACCGGAAGGTTTGCTGCTAATTTCATCTCTTCGACAATATTAAACAGCTGGGGATGAATATCGTGAGTGATTTCTTTTGCCTGTCCGGCCGCCAGCAGAATAGAGTCGCCGGAAAAATAACTCAACATTGACATTATGCCCCAGACACATAGGGCAATAAAGACTCCAAGCGCTCCACCCTGGGAGCCAAACCAGGCAGATCCTATAAAATAACCTAAGATAATCAAACAGGCCCCCATAGAAATGAAAAGCATCCAGGACCTTTTTGTATTTTCTCTAATCAATTCCCACATAGCAATTTCGCAATAAAAATAAGGCTAAGGTTGAGAAAAACCGAAAAACGAAAAACTGAAAACTAAAATATTGATTGAAACAATTTATTTCTACTGTATTTCGCGAAGCATATTTCTGTCGTATTTCTGTAATATCAAAATAATTGGGATTTGTTAATATCTGAACTTAGGATTTTATTATCCGTGCTTATCTGTTCTTTAATCCCTTCGTATCCGTGTTCACGGATTTAGAACTTCACCTTCGGAACTTCTCGTTCTGTTTTGTCTTCGAGTTGAAAAAACTCTTCCCGTGCAAAGCTAAACATTCCAGCGATGATATTTGAGGGAAACATTTGAATCTTATTATTAAAGAACAAAACCTGGTCATTGTATGCTTGGCGGGAAAAGGATATCTTATTTTCTGTGGAAGTCAATTCTTCCTGAAGAGCCAGGAAATTTTTATTTGCTTTTAGGTCAGGATAGTTTTCAACAACCAGAAAGAACTTCCCCATAGCTTGATTTAAATTACCTTCAGCTTTTGTTTTTTGATCTATGCTTTTTGCCCCAATAGCCTGGCTCCTGGCTTGAGTAATGCTTT
>JBAYNQ010000092.1:0-5569 GCA_041678705.1 Candidatus Omnitrophota bacterium | reverse complement strand
TTACCGAGGATATAAGCCATCGGCATACCGCTGGAATATTGCTGCAAAATCAAATCCATCCGGCGCTTAAGCTTCCCGTCAATGGGAGTATCTTCTATAAAAACAGTGTTTATATCTTGGAGAAGAACATCCCGGATAAGAAAATTAAGATCCCTGCTGCGGAAACTGCTGCCTTCTTTTTTAAGCCAGTCCTTTAGCTTCATACATTTTTCTTCGTTCCTCCTTAAGAAGAGCGTTTGTTACTTCATCCATATCGCCTTGGAGAACTTCTTCAAGCCGGTATATGGTAAAATTTATCCGGTGGTCGGTGACTCTTCGTTCCGGAAAATTATATGTCCTTATTTTCTCGCTTCTATCGCCGGTACCTACCTGTATCCTTCTTACCTGAACAACTTTGTCAGCTTCATCACGCATCACCTTCTCCATAATCCGGGCTTTAATAACCCTTATCGCCTTGGCACGATTCTTTATTTGTGAACGTTCATCCTGGCAACTGACTATAGTCCCCGTAGGTAAATGAGTAATACGAACTGCTGAATCAGTAACATTGACATGTTGGCCTCCGGCGCCGGAAGCCCTGTAAGTATCAATTTTTAAATCCTCCGGGTTAATCTTCACATCAACCTCTTTAGGTTCAACCAAAACCGCAACGGTAACAGTGGAAGTATGGATTCTACCTCCCGATTCAGTTACCGGAACCCTTTGAACCCTATGCACACCGCTTTCAAATTTAAGCCGGCTCCAGGCCCCTTTGCCTCTTACCGAGAAAATTACCTCTTTGTAGCCGCCTATTTCTGTAGAACTGGAGCTTAAAACTTCGAATTTCCACCCACGCAGCTCCGCATATTTGGAATACATTTTAAAAAGAGATGCCCCGAATAAAGCCGACTCTTCTCCTCCGGCGGCCGCTCTTATCTCAATGATTACATCATGTTCCTGGACATCCCCTTCAAATAACTTCTCCTCTATCTGATTATTTAAGGACTCTATTCTACCTTCAAGCTTTGGAATTTCTTCCCGGGCTAAATCTTTCATATCCTGGCTTTCAGCAGAATCCGCAATTATGTTTTTTAAATGCTCTACTTCCCGTCTAAGCGCTTGACGGCCATCATCAAGAGAAATTATTTTTTCTAGATAAGAAAATCTTTTAGCCAGCTTAGCATAGGCATCTCTGTCCTTAGTGGCCTCGGCGCTAGAAAGTTTCTGGCTTAATTCTTGATATTCCTGTTTAAATTTACTTAGATTGAGCATCTATTGCCTTTTCGTCCAAATTGTCTGCTTGCTGATACCGCTTATTTCTTTTTTCCGTACTTTTTCTGAAATTTCTCCACTCTTCCTTCAGAGTCGACAAATTTCTGTTTGCCTGTAAAAAATGGGTGGCACTTAGAACATATTTCAACATTGATGGTTTTTTTGGTAGAGCGAGTATGAATCACATTGCCACAGGCACACATAATTGTCGTCTCTTCGTATTTGGGATGCACTTTCTTTTTCATTTTTTTACCCTCCTGTTCGTTTCACTCACTACACAGATTTACACTGATTTAATATGCAGATTAACACAGATCATATCTTTATCCGTGCACATCCGTGGGTTATTACTTATTCAGTGTCAATAAAAATTCAACGTTATTTTTGGTCTTCGATAATTTTTCAATCAACAGCTCCAAAGCCTCTACAGAACTGAGTTCATTCAAAGCCTTTCTTAACACCCATATTCTCTGAAGCTCATCGGGATGGATCAGCAATTCTTCTCTACGGGTATTGGAACGCTTTATGTCTATGGCAGGATAGACTCTTCTCTGGAAAATGCTTCTATCAAGAGTTATTTCCATATTTCCGGTGCCCTTAAATTCTTCGAATATTACATCATCCATCCTTGAACCAGTATCAACTAAAGCAGTAGCAATAATCGTCAGGGAACCTCCCTCTTCCAGGGCCCGGGCAGCTCCAAAGAATCTTTTAGGTTTATGCAAAGCGTTGGAATCTATACCTCCGGAAAGAATCCTTCCTGAATGCGGCTCAACAAGATTGTAGGCGCGAGCTAAACGTGTAATACTGTCAAGCAAAATCACCACATCCTTCTTGTGCTCCACCAATCTCTTTGCTTTATCCATAACCATCTCCGCCACTTGAACGTGCCGTTGGGCCGGTTCATCAAAGGTGGAACTGACTACTTCACCTTTAACCGTATTCCTCATTTCGGTAACTTCTTCCGGACGCTCATCAATCAGCAGAACCATCAAAATAGAATCCGGAAAATTATTCATAATGGCATTGGCTACTCTCTGCAAAAGGACTGTCTTACCGCTATAAGGCGGAGCCACTATGAGCCCTCTCTGGCCTTTACCGATCGGGCATAACAGATCAAGCACGCGGGTAGACATTTCCTCAGGAGTCGTCTCCATTATAAATCTCTCTTTAGGGTATATCGGCGTTAAATTATCGAAGAGAACCCTTTTGCGTGACTCTTCCGGATTCTCAAAATTAACTGCCTCCACCTTGAGAAGAGCAAAATATTTCTCATTGTCTTTGGGCGGCCTTATCTGTCCGCTAACTGTATCACCAGTCCTTAAAGAAAATTTTCTTATCTGGGAAGGCGAAACGTAAATATCGTCAGGCGAAGGAAGATAGTTATAATTAGTGGACCTGAGAAACCCAAACCCTTCCGGTAAAACTTCCAGAACCCCGTCTCCGAACATGAGCCCTTTTTTCTCAGCCTGAGCCTGAAGTATCCGAAAAATAAGATCCTGTTTTTTTAGCCCGCTTAAACCATTAATATTTAAATCTTTGGATATCCTATTCAGTTCCGATATCTTCATGTCTTTAAGCATTCCAATATCCACGCTATCGTCCAACTCCGTACTCTTTGTTTTTGCCTTTACTTTACTTTTCTCCACAGTAAATCGACCTCCTTTTTCAAACTTGAAAAATCAAAATTATTATTCACCAGATAATCTGCCCGTTTTATTTTTTCCTTAATAGGCAGATATAACGACAGCCGTTTTTCTGCCTCGTGTTTAGAAAATTTGTATTTTTTTATAGCCCGCTCCATAAGCAGCTTTTTTTTGCTCCTTACGAGGATAGTGCCGTCAAAATGCCTTGACAAATTTTTTTCATACAACAAAGGTACTTCAGCAACGCATATTTGAGGATTATTTTTAACTGCCCGCCGATTACGCATTTTTTTAATCCACTGCAGCATATCTTTTATAATAAACGGATGCACAAGCTCTTCCAGCCTCTTAAGCCTTATCTTATCATCAAAAACAATCCGGGCTAGTTTTCTGCGGCAGATTGTGCCCCTGCTGCCTTTGGCTTCCGGAAATAAACTCATAACTTTTTTGTAAAGCAAGCTGTCCGTCTTGCTGTAATATTCATGGACTTTTCTGTCGGCATCATAAACAACTGCCCCTTTTTTCCTTAAAAAATCCAGAACTGAACTTTTCCCACTGGCTAAATTACCTGTCAATCCCAATACTATCATATTTTATACCTAATAAGCTAATCTCTAGGCTTTCTGTAATTGCCCCCAATTGGAGCCATATTTGATATTAACTTTGACCGGAACGGATAGCTTTATAGCTTGCTCCATACATTCAACAGCTATATTTTTTACCGCTTCAAGTTCTGTTTTAAAAACATCAAAAATCAGTTCATCGTGTATTTGTATTATTAATTTTGTTTTCAAGCTTTCCTGCCGGAGGCGCCGCTGTATATTAACCATGGCGACTTTGATTAAATCCGCGCATGAGCCTTGTATTGGAGCGTTTACTGCCTGACGCCGGGCGAATTCTCGAAGCTGCAAATTCGGACTCTTAATATCCGCAAGATTTTTCCTGCGGCCCAGGATTGTGGTAACGAATCCTGAACTTTCAGCCTCCTGACATATTTTATCAATATACTGCTTAATCCCATCATAGCGGCGGAAATAATCATCGATAAAATTTTGAGCTTCTAAGGGGCTTACGTTTAACTCACGGGAAAGGCCATAAGAACTCATACCGTAAATAATCCCGAAGTTAACTCTCTTGGCTATATTTCTCTGGACAGCAGTTACATCCTCCATTGGTATTGAAAAAAGAAGTTTCGCGGTAAACTGGTGAATATCTAAATCCTTACTGAATGCTTCTATGAGCTTCTTATCTTGCGACAAGTGGGCCAAAATCCTTAACTCAATCTGAGAATAGTCTCCGGAAAGAATATAGCCGTCTTTACAAGAAGGAACGAAAGCTTTGCGCAAGCCTTGAGAGAACTTACCCTTTGCCGGTATGCTCTGAAGATTAGGAGAAGAGCTCGAAAGCCTTCCGGTCTGAGTCACTACTTGGTTAAACCGGGCATGAAGCAGGCCGTTATTTTTCTCTACATCTTCTATGAGAGGGCTTATGTAAGTAGTTTTAAGCTTATTTAAATATCTGTATTCCAATATAAAACCCGCTATAGGATACTCGGGAGCAAGCTTTTCCAAAACTTCTTCGCTGGTGGAAAATCCGGTTTTTGTTTTCTTAACCGGTTTGATATTTAAATCTTCAAAAAGAATGCCTCTGAGTTGTTTAGGAGAATTTAAATTAAACTCTTTTTGAGCCAGTTTAAAAACCTCCCTGCTGCAGGCGCCTGCCTCCTTGTCTACCTCAATTAACAACTCTTTCATAACCTTGAGGTTTATTTTTACCCCGTCGGATTGCATTTTCGCTAAAACATAAACCAACGGCATCTCTACATCAAAAAATAATTTATCGAGGCCTTCTGACTTTAACAAGCTTGAAAACTTTATGTATAGCTTATGTATAAAATATGGTTTTGCTTCATCAGGAACTTCAGATATCCTCTCTCCTAAAAAGCTAAAAACCAATGACTCAAGGCTGTAATCATTGAGGCCTGAATCAAGAAGATAAGCAGCTATTTTTACATCGAACCATATACTCGCTGTTGCCGCAGAAGACATAATCTGGATCTTGGCGTCGAGAGTGACTTTCTTCCCCGGATAAGATTTTAAAAATTCCCGGCCTTGCTGCAAGCTTAAAGAATAAACGCATTTCTTTTCATCGCTGTATACAAAAACTTTGTCTTCCTTAGAAAAAAAAGATATCGGATTTTCGGTTTTTCTATAATCAGGCACTCCTTGCTCAAGAGGAACATCAAAATTAGAAGGAGCCTGCGGTAGACTTTTTAGCAGGTTTTTAAATTCTAACTTTGAAAACATACCGTAAATATTTTCAGAGTCGGGCTCCTCCATTTTCAACTCCTGCCAGTCTGTATCCAGAGGGCAAACCGATAACTGGATGAGTTCTTTACTCAATAGGACAATTTCCTTGCTCTCCTGCATAATGCTTCTTAAACGAGAAGGAAGTTTTTCTAAATTATTGAAGATATTTTCAACTTCACCGAACTCCCGCACAAGCTTTGCGGCACCGACTTTGCCGATTCCCTTAGCTCCGGGTATATTATCAGCGCTATCCCCGGCTAAAGCCAAAAAATCAATGATTTTCTCAGGAGAAAAGCCATATTCTTTTTTAAAATCACGCTTGGTCAAAATCATGTCTTTATTATAGTTATACACTGAGACCTT
>JBAYNQ010000091.1:0-5612 GCA_041678705.1 Candidatus Omnitrophota bacterium | reverse complement strand
CTGAGCCTAGCGCGTCTGCCAATTCCGCCACCCGCGCGATTATTTTTAGCTAGTGCCCCTGCCCGGCAACGAGTTACTTAAAGTCTTGGTGCAGGAAGATTTAGCCGTCGAAGAAGTACTTATTACCTAACCCCAGGAGTTAGTTAAAATTTAAGTTTTAAAGAAATAACTACATTAAATATATACCCAACTTTATTGTGTTTGTCAATAAAATATCGTGTGCTATAATCCTATTTGTTTAATAATTGCAGTATCTATATTGAGAATGTGAGAAGCAAAAGAGGCTAGGCTATGGGAATAGTATCTATTGCAGTAATAAAGCTTTCTTTGATTGCCTTTTTGGGTTTCTGCCTTTACCGCAGGAGCATCCTCCCGGAACAAACATTAAGGTTTTTATCTTTTTTTATTGTAAATGTCACCATGCCTTTTCTCATTTTTTCAAATCTTGTTTCCAATTCTTCCATTGTGGCGACCCGTCCAATATGGATATTTATACTTATAAGCGTAGCTATTTTTGGTGCAGGGTATCTCTTGGGCCTGGCGGTTTCTTTAAGGCGCAGCCATGATTTTAAGAAAGAATTTATAAGCATAGTCAGTTTTCAGAATGGAGGCTATCTGCCCATGAATATTGCCTTTTTTCTTTTTCCGGCGGGCATTCGGGAAGAGTTTTTAGTTTATATTTTCCTTTATCTTTTCGGCTTTAATATTATTTTTTGGTCGGTAGGAAGTTTCCTTATTTTTAAGAACAAAGGCGAACGTTTTAGGCTCAGAAGTATATTGACACCCCCGATATTAAGTACTATTTTAGCTTTGCTGTTTATATATACAAATACTGTTAATTTTTTACCGGATATATTACTTGATCCTCTGCGAATGGTGGGGGAGACTAGTTTTGTGCTTTCGGCAATTGTTTTGGGCTGCTGGCTGGCAAGGATTAAACCTAAGAGTATATTCTCTAAATTATTTATAGTCAGTGAAGCTGGAATCCTTAAATTGCTTATTATGCCGGCTATTTTTTTATCAGTTTTATTAGGTTTTAATATTTCTTCTTTATTGGGCATGTTTGTTGTCCTTCAGGCATCAATGCCTTCGGCTGCTTCTTTACCGATCGTAGCTGATTTACGCGGAGCAGACAGCGAATTTGTTTCCCAGGGGGTCTTTTTAACTAATATAGCAAGCATAGTTACCGTTCCTCTATGGGTAGGATTGTATTTGAAATTAACCGGTTTTTCTTTTTAGGAAAGTGCGGATAGGTAAGGATTAACAAAATATAAATTAACATCTTTGAAATTGGTACTTAATATGAAAGCGATTGCTACTAACAGAAAAGCCAGAAGAGATTACGCGATAAGCGATGTGTTTGAAGCCGGAATAGAGCTCAAAGGCAATGAGGTCAAGTCATTACGGACAAGGAGTTGTTCTATCGAGGATAGTTTTGGCCGCGTTGAGCGGGAGGAACTTTTCTTATACAATATGCATATTCCGGAATTCGAAAAAAGCTCTTTCTTCAAAACTGATGTAAAAAGAACCAGGAAGCTTCTTGTCCATAAAAGAGAGGTTAAAAAGCTTATAGGTATGACTTCCCAGAAAGGATTTACCCTCGTGCCTTTAAGGGTATATTTTAACGATAGAGGTATGGTCAAGGTTGAAATGGCTCTGGCTAAAGGAAAGCATGTTTTTGATAAGAGAAAAAAAATTAAGGATGACATAGTAAAGAGAGAAGCCGAACGGGCTATGAAAAAATTTAATAGAAGATAGTATTTTTGTAAGGAGGTTTTGGCCAATGAGCGACATGATAAATCTTGGAATTGATGCCGCGCGGGAAGCCGGAAAGTTTCTTCTGGGCAATTTTGGGAAAATAAAATCCATAGATAAAAAAGGCGATAGGAATTTTGCCACAAACCTTGATAAAGAAGCTGAAAACATGATAATCGATAGGATTAAAACCAAGTTTCCTAATCAGGGAATAATGGCTGAAGAAAGCGGTTCTAACGGCATTGAGGATGATTATCTGTGGATTATAGACCCGCTTGACGGAACCCATAATTTTATGCGTGATATAAACATTTTTGGCGTGTCTTTGGGCTTAGTTTATAAGCAGGAATTCATCGCAGGCGTAATTTATATGCCTAAAGATGATGAGCTTTACGTAGGGGAGAAATCTCAAGGAGCATATAAAAACGGAAAGAAAATCCACGTTTCCGCAAATGATTCTTTGAAAGAATGCTCTATATCTTTTGATTCCAGTATTCGGTACTCTCCCGGAGTAATGCTTGAGGTTCTGGGTGAATTGGCTAAAGAAGTTTTTAATATAAGGATGCTCGGCTCTTCCGTTAGGCAGCTTTCCTATATTGCTGAAGGAAAACTGGATTTTGCAGTTGAATTCTATGATCGGCCCTGGGATTTTTCAGGCGGAGTCAGTATAATAGAGGAAGCTGGCGGCCGCTTGAGCACGCTTAGGGGCGGCCCCCTAACATATAAAACCACAGGTTATATAGCTTCGAATTCAATCATTCACGACAAAGTCCAGGATATTGTTTCTTCCCGTCGAAGATAGTTTTGATGTTGAAAAATATTATTGACAATTTAATAAGATTTGTTAATATAGCACTATTATGTGGCTAGGAATTTTATTTATTATCATCGGAATATTTTCCCGAGTTATCCCGCATGTGCCCAACTTTTCGCCTTTGGCTGCTGTTGCACTTTTTTCCGGCTTGTATATTAATAAAAAACATGGTTACCTGATCCCTTTAGCTATATACATAATATCAGACGCAATCCTTGGTTTTCATAACACAGTCGTTTTTACCTGGCTATCTATAGCTATAATTTATTTCCTGGGGGTAAGATTGCGCCAGAGAAAGACGGCTGTCAACACGATTGTTTATACTTTGTTTTCTTCTATACTATTTTTCGTAATCACCAACTTTGGCGTATGGGCTATGGGATGGTATCCTCCGACAGTAGACGGTTTGATTCGTTGTTATGTTTTAGCCGTGCCTTTCTTTCGTATGTCTTTGGTTGCTAATTTTGCTTATGTTTTCGTATTCTTCAGTTCCTACGAGTATTTTCTTTCTCGCTATAAGCCTGCCAGAGAAACAGTTTGATTTTCAAAACAATTTGGATTGTTGTCATTTTTCCATTCTAAGTCTAACAGCTAGTTTTTTGGTAAACAGCTTTTGATACCAGCCGATGAAAATTCTTTACACAATGTAAAAAATAGCTATAATAAATGTGATTTTTCGGCCTAATGTTTTTTACATAAGGCGTGTTTGTCGTATTGACAAAGAGTTATCCGGGGGGTAGCGTAGTCTGGTTTAACGCGTCTGCTTTGGGAGCAGAAGATCGTGAGTTCGAATCTCACCCTCCCGATTTGACAAATGTCGGGAAGATCGGTGGTTCGAATCCACTCACCCCGACGTGATTTGCTCATTGGGAGCTAAGAGATGCTTAGGTTACGTATCCTTAAGCTTTAGCCTAATACATTTTCGGATGCAATAATATGCCTTCGGCATAACTCCAACTTCGTTGGAGATTACATACGAATCCACTCACCCCGACCATGCTACGTGTGACAAGTGGCATTGTGTTATGTGTTTCTTAATAATAGTTGACTTGTTTTTGTAGACATGCTAAATTCAAAACAATAGAGGAATATGAGATTTGTTTTAAAAAAATACACAAAAGCTTTCGAGCTGATTGAACTAACTGTAGTTATTGTCGTTTTGGGGATAATATTTGCTTTTGCGGTGCCTGCTTTTATAAATGCGAAGCAGGAGGCGCAAGATAAAGAAGCGCGGACTAATTTGGAATTGATTCAGGATGCGGAAAAAATGTATAGACTGGAACGGCAAGGGTATGCGGAGTGTAGCGGTACGGGTGATTGCAATGATGTGCTGGATTTAGATTTGACCCCAAGCGGATATTGGGCATATTCGGTTCCTACCGGCTTTGTTGACAATACTGTTCTTCCTCCGAAATTTTGCGCTCAAGCGGTACATGGAACTCGTAGCTGGCACATTGACCAGGATGATATGGAAGCGAATAAAAATGTTTGCCAGGCAGAAGCCCCGAGTCCTGATTAAACTTTATGCAGACAAAGAAAAAAAGTGGAGTTTTAATAGAAGCCTTGGTTGGCGCTTTAGTCTTAACGGTAGTATCCGGCACCCTACTTCTTTCCTTCATTTCCGCACGTAGATATGTTAATAATGCCAATAAACTTTTAGTTGCCGCCAATCTGGGCAGGAGCGTTTTAAACAGTTTGTATAAAGATGTAAGGCAAGACGCCTGGGATGATTCTCAACCGGAATCCGTGGATGGCACCCCTATGGGAGCTCTTTATGCTCCTGCGGATTCGATTCAAATTCATAGCGTACCTGATTACGATATTGAAAACACAGAGTATAAAGGCAATGGTTATACAGTAAGAAGTATTCCCGGAAAAGATTACAGAGAAGTAGAAATAACCGTAGGTTATCCTTTAGAGTAAATAATGCGCAAGTCAATCACTTTAATTGAGCTTATTATTGCGATGGTTATAGGGGCGGCGATTATTTTAGCGATAATGGCTTTTAATGCTGCCAGCAGAAAGTTTCTTGTTTCTTCAAGCAAAAGATCTTCGGTTTTAAACGATATGTCTTTTGTGTTAGAACATGTTCACAAAAATGTTCTTATCGGCATAGGAGATATAGATAATCCCAGCATAGCCGTAGTAAAAGACTCTCCTAACGTAGGTGATTTTACTGTAGAGGTCCGTCAAGATATGGATGCGGCCGGCCTTTCGCTCAATACTCCTCAAAATTACAACGACGATAGAAAAGCTGTTTATGTTTTTGATTCTGCCGGCAACAAGATTACCTATCGAATTATGGTTCCAAACTCATCCGCGAGCACTTATAGCGAAGCCTGGAAAGAAGACATAAGCACAAATTTGATTTTTGAAAAAGATGGTGAGAAGCTTAGCATCGGACAGGTTGATGGAGGTTTAGTATTAAATAATTTATATTTTCGCTATAATCCTGCTGATGAAAATATAAATCCTCGGGATAATCCTCAAATAGAAATTGATGAGCAATTCTTTTTTCCTTTTTCCCAGTCTTTAAATTAAGATTAATGAATTAACGCTTGAAGGTAGAAGAATTCACTGCTAGAGTCAATGCGTTACTGTAGCGGTTACCGGACGGGTGCCGTCAATGATAGTTCCGGTTCCAGTAAGAGGCTCTCCTACTGTCATCGTTACACGTATAGGGTACCCTTTATTAGAAGAGTCACCGATTTCTACTATATTTTCGATAGGCTCTCCCTTTCTTAAATGTTCAAGGGTGTAATTAATCGCAGCTTGAGCGGCAAATAAATCGCGGGTTCTTTTTATTTTACGTCTTACAATACGTGATTCTTGAGTCATAAGGGAAAAAGCAACTAAAGTCAAAGTAGATATTACAATGATCAATCCCATTACAATTACCAAAGTTATCCCTTTTTTCATTTAATCCTCCGTTTTTTTTCACTTTCCATTGTACTATTTCTTTGATTTTTGTCCAGAGTGAGTACAGCATAATATCAGGATTTGATAACCAGAATTAATTATATCAGTATGTGCCATGAAAGAG
>JBAYNQ010000090.1:0-5624 GCA_041678705.1 Candidatus Omnitrophota bacterium | reverse complement strand
TATTCAATGTAAATGCGTTACAGCGGAATGCCTTATGCATAGTAGTAAGAAATCTTATCAAAGTTCATTAACAAAGCTGGGTTTCTTAATAAAAAGAGCCCAAAAGAAATTTATCGGGTATGCGCAGGATAAAGTTCTGTCAGAGGAGATAGGTGATTTTAATAGTTGGTTTATCAGCGCGGCAGATCCGGATGTGGAACTATGACGCAGCTTGAGAATAATGTAGAGATTCTAAGTTCTTTTGAGCAAAAACCTGGCCTAAAGGATATTTGGAACGGCTTGCTTGCGGAAACGGCGAAACCGATAATTTTTCAGCGCTATGAGTGGGTAGCTGCCTGGTGGGAATCTTTCGGCAGGCCCAAGCTATACATAGTTTTAATAAAAGAAGACGGAGATTATATCGGTATAGCCCCGCTTATGATTGATCCTAACCCAGTCTGGTTAGGCAAACGTCTGAAGTTTATTGCTGCTGATGATTGCGATTATTTTGATTTTATAATTAAAAAAGGCCGGGAAGAAACTTTCCTTCGTTTTTTTACGCAATTCCTTAAAACCGTGGATTTTCTGGAAGTAACGTTGAGATACCTAAGGGGAGATTCTAATGTATTGCTTTTATGGAATAAACTAACCTTTAGCGGATGCCGCGTAAAAGTTAAAGAAGTTGATAAGGCGCCTTATATCGGATTATCCGAGGGCGTAGAAAACGTTAAAAAGAAGATGTCGATAAATAACAGGCGTTGTGAGAACAGAATAAAGAAGGATAATGATATCTTGATTAAAAGATGCGATTCTTCCGAAGAGCTAGATACTTATCTTGAATTGTTTTTTAATATGCATAAAGAGAGATGGCAAGAAAAGAATGAGAATAATATTTTCGCTAATAAAAAATGGCATGATTTTTTAAGCAAGGCTTCGCGGATATTCTTAGAGGAGCGGATAATCAGGTTGTATTGTCTGGTCTGTAATGAGAAACCGATTGCTTTTGTTTTTGGCCTTAAGAATTACGATAGTTTTTTATGGTATCTGAGCGCTTTTGATACGCGTTTCGCGCGATATTCTCCCGGGAGGCTCTTAATCGCCCATTTGCTCGATGAGCTTCCGGGTGAGGGCATGGTTAACTTTGATTTTGGCAGAGGCGGAGAAGGGCATAAATTCCGTTGGACAGAAAGCTATAAAAGGCTCTTTACAATATCTTTGTACCCGGAAGATAATACAAAGATGGCTTTTGCTGTCGGCATACGCAACAATTTGGACAGACTGCGTTCATTTTTAAGATTATAATAAAGGATTGCCTGGGCATGGAAGAATCAGATATTATAATAAGCATAGTAGTTCCTACCTATAACAGAGAAGAGAGGCTGAAACAGTCTCTTATGGTTTTATCTTCTCAGGATTATCCTGCTCATAAATATGAAATAATCGTTGTAGATGACGGGAGCGTTGATTCTACGGAAAAAGTTGCAAGAAGCGCAGGATTTCCGAACCTTATATACCTAAAACAAGGTAACCAGGGAGCGGGAGGAGCTAAGAATGCCGGAGCAAGAATTGCCAGGGGGAAAATTTTAGCATTTACAGAAGACGATTGCATTGTAAGGAATAATTGGTTAAGTTCTATAGCCCGTTTATTTGAAAGTAATCCGGACGCGGACGCGTTCGTTGGGCATTGTTTCTACGCAGAGTTAGAGAAGATTAATAGAGTAAATACCTGTGGTGGTAAAGATTTGGTAAAAATGGATATTAAAGAGGCAGGGACTTTCTTAAATATGGGTAATGGAAGTTTCGCCGTAAAAAAGAATATTTTTGAGAGTTTGCATGGTTATGACCAAAGTTTTCGGATCGGCGAGGATCTGGAATTTAATATAAGGATGATAAAAGCGGGACACAGCGCATTTCTTACTTCTTCTTTGCCGGCTTTACATTTTGCCCGAAGCCAGATTAAGGATATATTTAAAAGGACGCATGAACTGGCGGTGAGCGAGGCGAGGCTTGTGAAAAAATATTTCCCGAATCGGATTGTTTTCCATGCTTATTCTGAATTGTTGCGCGTAAATAAAACGTTTTCGCTGCCTTTTCTTTACACAATTTTTATCAAGATATACTTATCCGATCTATTAGCTATCATAATGATATTAAGTTTCTTCCGCTATTCTTATTTATTGTTATTATTAATTCCGCTTTCCTGGCTTAAGTTCAGGAATTATGATCTCAGGTTAAAGAATATCCCTTTGGCGGCCAAGCTATCTATTAGATACCTGGCAGAGAAATCGGCCTATCTTTCCGGTTATATAGCAGGCAGTATAAAATATAAGTTAATTATTTTCTAAAGTGATAAAAAAACAGCTTAAAAAGATCAGGCTTTATTTACCGCAGCTTTTGTTCTCTCCTTGGGGGATGATTAATTTAGTTAGTTATCTTCGCTCTAAGGATAAGGTAACGGTCAAGCATCACCCCATTAGCTTGACTTGTTATGTTACAGACAGGTGCAATCTATCCTGCCGGATGTGCTTAAGGAACGATCATAGGTTAAAAGATTTGCAACATAGCGAGCTGCCGGATATGTCCTACGATTTTTTTAAAAGGATATTACAAATTCTTAACAAGTCGGTTTTTTGTATCTTCGCCGGGCAGGGGGAGCCATTGTTAAACAAAGAGATCTTCGCGATGATAAAGTTAGCGAGGGATAAAAGAAAAGTTACGGGATTATTGACAAATGGTACCTTATTGGATAAAGAGAAGGCAGGGGAAATCTTAAAATCCGGTTTGAATTATTTAAATATAAGCCTATATGGAATTGATGAAAATAGTTTTAGTTTAGCTACCGGTTCGCCGGGAAGTACCTTTACCGAAATTATACAAAACATTAACAATTTAATTAAACAAAAGACTAAGGCCAGATCCGGCTTAAAGGTCTCTATTTCTTATCTTTGTTCCAAAAATAATCTTATGGATGCGGAGAAGGTGCTTAAATTAGGTGAGCAGATAGGTGTGGATCATGTCTATTTGAGCAATCTCTTCCCCTACGATTTTCTTGAACAAGCAAGCGGAAAAAATCTTATATTCGCAGATGATCCCGAGGTTAGCGAAGCACTGGCCAGCCTGGCAAAAAGATTCCGCCGTATTATTAAATTTGATTTACCGGTAGCATTAAAGAAAACAGAGTTTAACCGTTATTGTTCGTTCCAATATAGAAATATTTCTGTGGATGCGGTAGGAAATGTTGTCGGCTGCTGCAAGGTTTTTAACCCGGATGAAAGATTCGGAAATGTTTTTAAGGACAGTGATTTTTATAATAGTGTGCATTTTATGCGGATACGCAGGCTCTTTTTGGATAAAACAAGGGAACTGCCGATTTATTGCAAGCGTTGCACGGAATTATCTCGTTAAAGAATTAAGAGGATTGTAAAAATATGAGTATTCTAGTAACTGGAGTGCCCGGCTGGCTGGGGACAAGATTAGTTGAGATATTTAGGGAGCGCGGCCGGGAGGTGAGTTGCTTAACTCTTCCTGGCTTAGGTAATAGTTATCTCCGTAAGATTGGTGCCCGTGTTGTAGAAGGCGATTTATTGGATTCTAAGAGCTTGCGCGCTTCATGTCATAATATAAAGACTGTTTTTCATTGCGCAGGTTTAATACATCCGCAAAAAGTAAAAGAGCTTTATGAACTTAATGTAAAAGGCACAAATAACATATTAGAGGAAGCCATTAAGTCCGGGGCGGAGAGGTTTATCTATATTTCTTCTAATTCCGCCGCGGGCATCAATACTTCAAGAAGCATTTTGATGCGGGAATCAGATCCCGAGCGTCCATATATGAATTATGGTTTAAGCAAGCATAAGGCTGAAGAATTAGTCAACAGAGCTTTTAGGGAGAAAAGAATAAAAACAACTATTTTAAGGCCATGTTGGTTCTATGGGATAAGGCAGCCGGAGCGCCAGACGAGGTTCTTTAGGATGATTAAAAATGGCAATCCTATAATATTCGGCGATGGAAATAATTTAAGAAGCCTTTCGTATATTGATAACATTGCAGAGGCTCTTTTATTGGCAGAGCAGAAGAGTATTTCTATAGGAGAGACTTATTGGGTAGCCGACAGGAAAGCGTATCCTGTAATAGAGATATACCGGACTATAGCGCGATTATTAGGTGTAAAAAATTTCCGCCCCAGGTTCGTCCCTGCTTTTGTATCTGGAGTATGTGAATTTACGGATAAGCTGCTGCAGGGAGCGGGATGTTACGTAAAAGAAATACATGTAGCCGCGGAGATGACGAAGGATATCGCTTGTTCTATTAAAAAGGCCCAGGATGAATTAGGTTATGATCCGAAAATAGAACTGGAAGAAGGGATGGAGAGGTCTATTAAGTGGTGTAAGGATAATGGAGTGCGGATATAGAATGAAAAAGGTTTTAGTTACCGGAGGTTGCGGATTTTTTGGCAGGCATTTGGTAAAAGCGCTTATCCGGGCAGGGTATAAAGTAAATATTTTAGATAAGGAAGAAGCAGGGGAACCTGTTTTTGATGGTTCGGCAGGTTTTATGAAAGGGGATATACGCGATAATAAAGCAGCAAAAGAGGCTTGTTCAGGGTTAGATTACGTGATTCATAACGCGGCCATTCTACCTATTTCCCGAGTAAACAGGGGTATTTTTCGGGAAGTTAATGTCGAAGGGACGCGTAATATTCTAAAGGCATCCTTAGAGAGTGGAGTAAAAAAAGTTATATTTATATCTTCTAGCGCGCCTTATGGCATTCCTAAAGAGATACCTATAAATGAAAATACACAATTTAATCCAGTCTGTGATTATGGCCGTTCCAAGGTGGAGGCGGAGAATATCTGTAATGAATACAGGAAAAAAGGGTTAAACATTATTATCCTGCGCCCCCGGACAATTGTAGGAGAGAGCAGGTTAGGAATCTTTCAGATTTTGTATAGCTGGATCGCGGATAATAAGAATATATATATAATTGGCAGTGGTAAAAATCCGTACGCGTTTCTAGGTATTAAGGATTTTATTGATGCCTGTATCTTAAGCATAGAGAAAGATCTGGAAAATGAAGATTTTAATCTTGGCGCCGATAAGTTCGGAAGCGTAAAAGAAGCTTTAGAGGAATTGATTAATTATTCAGGGAGTTCATCAAGAATAATTTCGCTTCCCGCTAGGCCCGCCAAGCTGATCCTTGGCGCGTTAGATAAGCTTAATCTTGTGCCTTTTACCCCCTGGCATTATTTAACTTGCGATCAACCATTCTATTTTGATATTAGTAAAGCGAAAAATATGTTAGGCTGGAGCCCTCAAGTGGGTAATTTTGAGATGTTGAAAGAAGACTATGGTTGGTATATTTCATTAAGAAAAAGAGTTGATTTTGAGTTTGGGACTACGCATACGAAATCGGTAAAGCAGAAATTTTTAAAGTTTTTGAAAAAGATATCTTAAATAATTTATGAATAGAAACAAGGCTAATTTCCCGGCGTATATTTTAATTCTGATTGTGCTCCCGTTTCTATTTTATTTCCGTTTTTTTTCCCAGTATTTTATTGCTGAAGACTTTATCTTAATTAGGTATTGGAGCCATGGTTTTGGCTTATGGAGGATCAAAGAATTTTTCACTTCTCCTTTTCTTGGGG
>JBAYNQ010000089.1:0-5643 GCA_041678705.1 Candidatus Omnitrophota bacterium | reverse complement strand
TGACAAGATTATGAAAGCCGTAAAAGAAAGAGAGTCCTATCATTTCCCGGTAATAAATAATCATGATGAAATTACGGGTTTGATATCCTTGGGAGGCTTAAGGAGCGTGTTCAGGGAGGCTCAACTTGATAATGTTATTTTAGCCAAGGATGTGGCTGTGCCGGTGGGAAAAGTTCTTTACCCAAGCCAGCCGTTAAAAGAAGCATTTGAAATTTTTAACAAGAGAGAAATAGAGTATTTACCGGTTATTAAAAGCCGAGAATTAAAAGAGGTAGTTGGTATAGTGGAATATCATCCGTTGGTTGAAATGGTAAGCAGGAAAACTTTAGAACGCCAGGAAAGTTTAGATAAAAAATCTGGTTAAAAAGATTTAAAACAGCGGTGAAGGCTTGTTTAAAACAAAGAATGTCAATGCTGTTTATGGGTTTTAATTTTTGGCAGGTCTTTCTGCTGGGGCAAGAATAAACTGATTTTTTTTGATTGAGGAGATGAATAACATGAAATTGGTTTTAGGAATCATCCTTATTCTCGCGGGAATTTTTATTATAACTGCTAAAGTTTTTCAAATTTTAGGAGCTCTTATCGTGATCACGGGAAGCGCGTTGATTTTTAGATATATTAGAACTAAGCGATAAAAAATAAAGTTAGCCGATGCCTTTGTGATAGAAAATTTTCTTAAAGCCCAAGAGTGGTGTTATTAGTTTCTCCTGCCAGGTAAAATCTTATTATTTCTTTTGTATCATAACTACCCTAACTACGATATTTATTCCTTTGTTATATGGCCAGTTGCCTATATACCAAACAATTCTATTCTGATATAATATTTTAAATAGTTTTTATCAATTTTCAGAATGGCATTGGCTGGTGAGCGCGTATTCAAAAGAAGGCGCTGGATTAAGTAATATCAATATTTATAAATAAGGAAGCGTACTTATGGAAATTTATGAATATCTTATTAAAGCAATTCAGGATACTGGAACGCGGCATGTATTTGGAATCCAGGGAGATTATGTATTAAATTTTTATAACCAGCTTTGTAGGAGTAAACTCAAAGTAATTAATACTTGTGACGAACAGGGTGCCGGCTTTGCTGCTGACGCCTACGCCCGGCTAACGGGTTTTGGTGTGGTATGCGTTACTTATGGAGTTGGAGGGTTAAAGTTAGCTAATACTACTGCTCAAGCCTTTGCCGAACTTTCGCCGGTTTTAGTTATAAGCGGCGCTCCGGGAGTGTCTGAGCGAAAAGGTAATCCCTTGCTTCATCATAAAGTCCGTTCTTTCAAAACACAACTGAATGTCTTTCGTGAAATGACCTCAGCTCAGGCTGTATTAGATAATCCCGATAAAGCGGCTTCTGAAATTGATAGGGTTATCCGTGCGATACACGAAACAAAAAGGCCGGGTTACATAGAACTTCCCCGCGATATGGTGCATGCGGAGGCAGGATTACCGCATGCATATAAAGAGGAGCTTCCTTCAAAGGATAAAGTATCTTTTGATGAACCGTTAAACAGAATACTGGCTAAGATGGTTTCCGCAAAGAGGCCGATGATTATCGCCGGGGTTGAAATCCACCGTTTCAATATGCAGCTTTGCCTGCTGAAGTTTCTTAAACGCTGCGGGTTTCCGTTTGTAACCGGCATACTTGGCAAATCTGTAGTTTCAGAAAACCATCCCCAGTTTGTCGGAGTCTATGCCGGTGCTATGAGCCCGGATAATATACGCCAAACAGTAGAGAACTCTGACTGCGTTATCTCTATAGGAGATATAATTACTGACCTTTCAACCGGAATTTTTACTCAGTGCATTAAGCCTGAGAATTCCATTATTATAATGCCGGATAACATTTCTGTGGAAGGTTCTGATTACCGCGGTATTGATATGAAGGAATTTCTCAAAGCTGTAACCGCGGCGCTTCCGGGGCCAGAGCGGCCGATGCAGCCGATAGGCAGGCATATTTTAAAACCTTTTATTCCTAAAAAGGGGAGAAGGATAACCATGGATCGGCTCATAGAATGCCTCAATACATTTTTAAGTGATGATACAACCGTGATTGCTGAACCGGGAGACCCATTGTTCGGTTCACTTGATCTCCGCGTTCACGCGAGCAAGGAATTTATTTCCTGCGGTTATTATGCGTCCTTAGGTTTTGCTGTCCCTGCGGCTATTGGAGTGCAGCTTGCTTCGCCAAACCGGCGTCCGTTGGCGCTTGTGGGAGACGGTTCTTTTCAGATGACGGGAATGGAGCTTTCGGTAGCTGCCCGCTATAAACTCAGCCCGATTGTTATTGTCCTGAACAACGGCGGTTATGGGACATTTCGTCCGGTATTAGACGGAGATTTTAATGATATCCAGCCGTGGCGGTATGCTGAGATTGTTGATGTTATTGGTTCAGGCAAGGGTTATACGGTTTCAAAGGAAGAGGAATTTGCCTCAGCCCTTAAGGCAGCCGGGAAAAATAATTCATCACCGACACTTATTGACGTGCGTATTAAGAAATGCGATTGTTCTAGAAGGTTGAAGATGCTGGCAGAAAGGCTTAAGAAACGGATTTAATATAATAAAGGAAGGAATAGAGAGTAAACCCTGATATTTTAAGTCATAATGCTTATTTATTTCGGAGCTGCCTGGCCATTTTCGATTCTCAGCTCAGGAATAAGGGGTTTCAGTTTGATGCTTTCGGGCCTTGTTCTTACGGCTTTAGTTCGCTTGATTTTAGGATTAGCTCACGCGGGGTGATATTACATATATGAGAATAAATTTTTTCAAAAAAAGATTAAAAATCGGCCTGGCATTAGGCAGCGGCGCGGCAAGGGGGTTAGCCCATATTGGGGTATTAAAAGCGGTGAGTGAGAAAAATATATCTATAGATATGATTGCCGGATCAAGCATGGGCGCGCTTGTTGGTGCTTGTTATGCCAAGAAAGGCGAAATTAAAGATCTTGAAGAGGTGGTATTAAGGACTGACTGGAGGCAGCTATCCAGACTAGCTGACCCTAACTTAGCGCTGTTTTTTAAAGGCGCCATACACGGCGCAAAGGTTAAAGAGTTATTAAAAGTTATAATTGGAGATATCGAATTCAAAGATTTAAAAATACCTTTAGCGGTAGTGGCTACTGATGTAAATAAAGGAGAAGAGGTAATAATAAGAGAAGGCTCTGTCGTTGAGGCTATCAGGGCAAGTATTTCTATACCCGGAATATTTACACCGGTTAAGTTCAAAAACAGGTTTCTGATGGACGGAGGGATAGTAAATCCGGTTCCGGTAAGCGTAGCTAAAGATATGGGGGCAACATTCGTTATCGCCTGTAATGTAATACGTAAGCCTCACAGGAAAAACTCGCATAAGGCTGTAAAAAAACTAAAGCCGCCTAAGTTCATTTCAAAAACACGTATTAAAAACGCGGCCCTGACAGCTTTAAATAATAAAATTAACAGCCTTATTCAAGAAAATAAATACAGGTTCCAAAATTTGCAAAAATTTATCGATGTTTTCAAAACAAAAGTTTATAAAAAAACTCAACGCATAGACTCTCAAACTCCCAACATGTTTGACACCATACTTCAGGCAATTTATGTCATGGAGCATGAGATAGCCAAGTCCAAAATAAAAGAGGCAGATATAGCAATAGTTCCCAATACCGGCCATATTGCGTCGTTAGAGTTTTATCGCGGTAAAGAGGTTATTTTAGAAGGGTATAAAGCTGCCAAAGAAGCACTTTCAAAAAATAAGTTTTAAAAATTCAGGCAAGTTAAAAAAGGGGTTAGAATGGAGCTGAAAAACAAAGTTGTTTTATTAACAGGTGCCAGTACCGGCATGGGAAAAGCTATGGCCGAGGCATTCCTAAAAAGAAAAGCCAAGGTTATCGTATTCGGAAGGAATGAGCCACGGCATTGCTCTTTGTTTTATAGGGTCGATGTGTCGGATGAGAATCAGATTGTCCGTGCTTTATCTAAAATAAAAAAGATAGATGTTCTCATAAACAATGCAGGTATCTCCAAAGACTCAGAAGTCGCCAAGACTCCCAGTGGAATGCTCGATGCGATGATTGATGTAAATTTTAAGGGTGCCTACTGGATGGCTAAATACTCTAGCAAAAAACTTAATAGAGGGGGGTGTATTATAAACATCAGCTCTATATGCGGCCTGCATGGTTTTTCCGATATGGGGGTATATTCTGCCACTAAAGCGGCGATAATAAATTTAACGCAGACTCTTGCTCTTGAGTTGGCAAGCCGTAAGATCAGGTCCAATGCTATCGCCCCCGGAGTAATAGAAACCGATATCTGGAAGAAAAGATTCGGGGCAGAGGGCAGAAAAATTATGAAGCAGATAGAGGCTACCATACCGCTTAAGCGCGGAGGCAAGCCCAAAGAAATAGCGCATGTCGCGGTGTTTTTGTGCGAGAACGAATTCATTAATGGCGAAACGATAGTTGTTGACGGCGGACAAACTATTGCGGGGTAAAAGATATTCTTGATTGAGCCGATAGTTTCAGGTTGCAGGTAATACGTTGCAAGTTTTTAGCGGGAAAGTGATTGCGGTTTCCATCAAGTTAAGGTAACACTAAATAATTAAGGTAGTTTTGGAGGGATTATGTTTCATTGGGTAATTTTACCGTTATTAATTTTTCTGGCCAGGATTTTGGACGTATCACTTAATACTATACGTATCTTACTTATCGGCCGGGGCCACAAAAGCATTGCGCCATTATTGGGCTTTGTTCAGGTAATTGTCTGGCTATTAGCTATCCGGCAAATTTTTCTTAATTTATCCAATCCTGTTTGTTTTATAGCTTACGCCGCCGGGTTTGCCGCCGGTACCTGGGTAGGCATGCTTATCGAAGAGAAACTGGCTATTGGGGTTGAAGTTATCAGGGTTATTGCCCGCAATGACGCGAGTCAATTGATACAATTTTTAAGAGATAAGGGCTATCGGGTCACAAGGGTTAATGGTTTCGGCGTGACAGGCGAGGTAAGTATTATTTATACTATCGTTAGAAGACAGGATATGCCGGATGTAGTAAGTATAGTCAGGCGTTTTAATCCCAAGGCTTTCTATACTATCGAAAATGTCCGGACAGTAACCGAAAATTTTCCTCATAGAAGCGGAAAACTTTTTAAGAGGAATACTCCGCTTAGAAGCTGAGAATTCACTGTGACGTAAAGATTTATAAAGGATTGTTTATCTCATGACTATACAATTTGACGAAGTAGGTGTTGATAAGGAGGAATGAGTGGATACGCGCCATGAGCAAAATATTTTAGTATTCTCTGCCTGCGGAGCTTTGTTTTTTGCGTTGTTGGCTCTTGTCTGGGGTGTACTGGCAAAGTCCCAGATGATAATGTTTGATGGTGTTTATTCTTTCATTAGCCTTGTATTGACCGGCCTTTATTTTTACGTTGCCAGGAGCCTGGCTTTGGGCAGTGATGAAAGATTTCCATTTGGCAGGGCACAAATGGAGCCCATGGTAGTAGTAGTGCAGTCGATTACTTTAATTGTGATATGTATAAAGGCTTTTAGCAACGCGGCTAGCTCCCTATTTTCCGGTGGTCAGGAAATAAATAGTTTATCCGGCATGGCATATGCTGCCATAGGAGTGGCAGGGTGTTTTGCCGGCTGGTATTACGTTGTTCGCATGG
>JBAYNQ010000088.1:0-5670 GCA_041678705.1 Candidatus Omnitrophota bacterium | reverse complement strand
TTGTCAAATCAGCTAAAACACTTCCGGGCAAAATTACCAGGCATTCCCATGGTTCAATTAGTGCACAATCTTCACCGAGAAAAAGAGCTCAGCGGTACACCTATTGTTTCCGCGGGGAATTGGCTTGCAAAATTATCGGCTTAAATCCTTTTTAAAAAAGTAAGGCATTCTAAATGCGGGGTATGGGGGAAAAAGTCGAAAGGTTCAATGGACTCAAGGCTATAACCCTTGGTCAATTCCTGTAAATCGCTAAATAAAGCTTTGGGATTACAGGAAGAATAAATTATCTCTTTAGGGTTAAGCCGAAAAATAGCTCTTAAAATCTTATTGGACAGCCCGCATCGAGGAGGATTAACCACCAAAAGGTCAGTTTTGTTGCGGTGGAACACCCCTTGAGTATTTAAAAACTTCCGGGCATCAGAAGCAGTAAAGGTAATATTCTCTTTTCCGTTTAGTTCGGCATTTTTCCGGGCCAAATCAATAGCCTCAGGTGCTATTTCAACTCCCCAGACATATTTAGCTTTATCTGCCAAAAATATCCCTATGGAACCAAGCCCGCAAAAAATATCCAGAACGTTTTTTTCATTTGTAACATTCGCGTACTGGCCGATTTTTTCATAAAATGAAGCTATCATCCGGGGATTGGACTGAAAAAAACTATCTATGCCGATTTTAAACTTTAAATCTCCCAGGGTTTCCTGAATAAAAGGCTCACCCCGAAGAAGTTCTTTTTTCTCAAAAACTACCGCATCCGACCAGGAATCATTCACAATCCAGTAAATAGAAACAATTTTTGATTTGAGCTTAAGGCCAAGGAGAATTTTTATAAATTCCTCTTTATCTAAAGAATTATTGCTGGTAGTAACAATCCCCAACATAATTTGGTTAGTAAATTTTGTTTCCCGTAAAACAAGGTTTCTTAAAAAACCTTTGTGTTTATACTTATCATAAGCAGAATATCCCTTTTGCTTAATAAATTCTTTAATTGCTTTTAAAATTACCGGGGCATCTTGCGAAAAAATCAGGCATTCTTCTATATCTACAACTTTGCCTTTTGTCCTGCGGCTGTAAAGTCCGCAGGCAATATCTTCCTGCTGGCGAAAGGTAAATTCCATTTTCCCGCGATAAAACCACTCCTTACCACTCTGGATGGGTTTAACCAAAGATTGAGCGCCGATAGCCGCGGCAAGTTCCTCTACCTGCTTTTGTTTCAAAGCCAACTGTTCTTTATAGGGAATATCCTGAAAACGACAGCCGCCGCAGTCACCGAAATGTTTACAGTTTTTCATACGCAAATTAACACTAATTACACACGAATCGTCACGAATTTATCCGGCTCTTTGCCAACATCAAATATTTCTCAAATACAGACCCTCTCATCTTTTTTCAATCAAACTTCTTAGTTGTTTTCTCTTTGTCCTCTTTGGAAAAACAGATGGGTAGCCTAAAGCCAAGACTGCCATAAGCTCTAAATATTTAGGGATTTTCAAAAACCTTTGCAGCTTATCTTTCTGGTTAATAATTTCGCCAAGCCAGCAGGCACCTATTTTTTTAGAGTGGCCATAAAGAAGCATGTTCTGAATACAGGCACCGATGGCCATTAAATCTTTTTCTCGGTTATAAGAAGCCTTTTTATCCAAAAACACCAGGATGGCTTTATCCGCTTCTTTTATAACGCTGCTGTAATGAGTAAACTCAGCCAATGAGTCTTTCTTGGCCTTATCTAAAACCAGAAATTTCCAGGGCTGGTTATTCAGTCCTGAAGGAGCCCAGCGGCCGGCTTCCAGAATTCCATCAATTAGCCTCTTGGCAATAGTTTTCTTTTTAAATTTACGTATTGAGCGGCGGGTTTTGATTAGCCTTAGAATACTCATATTTATTGACCTCCTGGAGTTGAATGTTTATTGTATTCTAAAACCGCCCGGATTTCAAACAATACTTTCAGATGCCTTAATAGGCTTGGATTTGTATATTATTAGGGATATATTGATAAGATAATCAAATGGGCAGCCCGGGACGCTAAAACCTTTCGTAATAGTGAAAATGCTTTGCGTTCCCGGTAGTGCTTGAATTCAATAGATCTCTATAGAGGCCTACCCCGCCTCGCTATTTAGTGTGAAAAATAATAAAAACATAAATATACTGCCTCCAAAAATTATTTGCTTTTTTGTATCAATTTATGGTATATATAGGCTCTAAAAGAGAAAATATCTATAATTATATAGTTTGGAATTTTAGCTAACGCTTATTTTTTAATTTCATGGGAGGTCAAAGAATGCGCAATTTATGCTTATTAATCCTGGTCGCAGTATCTATCCTTTTAATTTGTCCGATCGTAGAAACCGCTAATGCCCAATCTAATTTAGACAGCCTAACCGGGCGTATTAATAAAAATAATACTAATGTGCCGCGAACATCGGCATCGGCCATTATCCAGAAACAAGCGCCTAACTCAAAAGCTATGACGCCAACTACAAGTTTAATGCCTATGCCAGCTTCCATATCTAGTTCGGAAAAAGCATTTAATGACTACATCGAAAAGCCAGTTGAGGTTCGGGCTAAAACTAAACAAGCTGTTTTAGGCAGTGCGAAAGAAGAGTTTACTCAAGGCCGGCTTTCAGCTTCCGAGTACGCATACAGAATAGCTGCGACTGGTAACTTTCCGCAAGGTGTGAAAATTGTCGGGAAAGCTCGGCAATCTGCATCCTACGTAAGCCTTGAAAAAGACGCAAATAACGCAAACGTAGATTATTTTAGAGTTTATCTTCAGGCATATGAAAATGGTAAGCCAACGCTGTGGCAACAAGATGTTGCGGTTGACAAGAAAACTGGATTGTGGAAACTCAAGAGCCAGGCAACCAGATATTCTGGCCGCGCCAAATTACCCTGGGAAAGAGACCCGTCCAGGGAAGTAAACCGAGGGATGCATTGATAATCTATTAAATATACTAGTTATTAACTCCCGCGTTGATTCACAAAAAATATCCCGAATACTGAAGCGAAAAAGAATTCACGATAATTTTGAAATTGATAAATAATTACAATGGTGAAGCTTGCAGATAAATATATGCACAAGATAAAAAATTTTGTTTTTCCGGCAGAATTTACCTGCGGCTCTGCGTAGAATCAAACCCACCAGTAGCCTAATTCTTTCAAAATTCTGGGCCGCTGCTGCCAATCACTAAGAACCTTTACCCATATCTCAAGATATACTTTCTTATCGTAAATCTTCTCTATTTCTGAACGAGCCAAGGTGCCTATCGCCTTAAGGCCGCGGCCCTGCTTGCCAATTACTATCTTTTTCTGAGAATTCCTCTGCACATATATTGTTACTTCTATATGCACCACCTTCTTCCTATCTTTTATGGCTGATACCTCTACTGCTACTGAATGGGGTAGTTCCCTGTCCAAGGCCAGGAAAAGCTTTTCCCTGACAATATCGGCTATTCTAAACTGTATAGGAAAATCGGTCAGGGTATCTGTATCATAGAATGGGTCTGATTGCGGAAGATTTTCAAGCAAAGCCGCTCTAAGCTCATCTATATTCTTACCGGTCTTGGCTGAAACCGGAATAAACTGCGCTGAAGGTTTTTTACCAACTTTTTCATCCGCCTTTTTTTGCCAAGCTTCAATGTAGCTATTTAGATATACGGATTTTAGATCTATTTTATTTAAAACTATGATTACAGGGATATTTTGAGTACTGATAATATCCATTAAGCGGGATTCTTCTTTGCCGATGCGCCGAGAAACATCAACAACATACACAATAATATCGCTGCCTTCTATCGAGCGTTTGGAAATAACATTGAGATGCTCAGCCAGATGGTCCTTAAAAGAGTGCATCCCGGGGGTATCCACAAATACTATTTGAGCTCCTTCTAAATTTAATATACCTCGTATCTGATGCCGGGTAGTTTGA
Organism: Candidatus Omnitrophota bacterium; assembly: GCA_041678705.1. Lineage (GTDB taxonomy): Bacteria > Omnitrophota > Gorgyraeia > Duberdicusellales > 4484-171 > JAQUWY01. The sequence continues at coordinate 1,748 of JBAYNQ010000088.1, read as the reverse complement.
GGAATGGGAGAAATGATACTTACTTTTTCTCCTACTAAAGCATTCATCAAAGTAGATTTTCCTGTATTCGGCCGGCCCAATACCGCCACAAATCCTGCTTTAAATTTTTTTTCACTTTCTTTTGTTATCATTGACCGTTGTCCTTTACCCTTGCTAAACGGGTTTTTTCATAAAAATTATCTGCATATTCCCGGAACAAAGAAACTTCTAAAAATTCGGCTTTTAAGGGATTATATCCATAAGAAGCCAAGAGAAAATAAGCCGTGGAAGAAAGCGAACCCGTCTTATCGCCTTTGGGCGTACGCCAACCGTGCCCAGTATCAGCAAAAGAACTGGAAGCATAAGGAAGGCAAGGGTCTTGCTTGCCAGAAGCAGAAAAAGAAGTAATTATCATTTGCCCAAGCTGATTTAAATAGAATCTGGCTTTAGTGAAATAAATTTGTGATTTTGCGTTATCCTTATCTTTAAAGTACTCAGCCATTATTTCAAAGGATAAAATCATTTGAGCTGTCCATTCTCCGGAAACCATGCCTCCTCTGGGAATATTCTTGGCTTTAGCAAAATCAAAACCTTGGATTTTGATTTCGTCTTGGCCTCGTTTAAATATAGCCGTAACCTCGCAATGCTCTACGGCAAAATCAAGAATAACCTCAGGATTCATGTTTAAGTCATAAAGCGCTTGGGGGCCGAAAGCGGCAATAGACCAGGCATAGGTATCAGTTGCTATGGTAGAATCTCCTTTACCACGTTTAACCGGCAGGTTTAAATCGGTATAGCAGTAACGTTCTATCCATGATTTTATCCTATCGGCGGCTTGCCGGTATTTATCGTTGCCGCTGATCTCATAAAATAAATTAAAAAACGCAAAGGCATCAAGATTATGTTCAGTAGAATACCAATCATGCCTGGGGCCGCCCTTGAGGCCGCATTCGGAGTCCATCATCGACAACAGAAACTCTGCCACCTTTTCTGCTATAGCAATGTACTGGCTGTCGGAACTTTCTCTTGCGTAGCATAAAGCCGCAAGGCCAATCCAGGCATTCGGCCCGCTATGAATGATATATTCAAACACTTGGCCATCGGAAAAATAAGCATTATAAATATCCTGGCCCTGGTTAATCCTCGCAAGATAAAAATCCAGTATCCGGGCAGCTTCTTTAAAATGACCCTGGCTGGAAAAAACTATAGCCGCCAGAGCCTGGTCATAAGTAAAACAAGCCTCGTTAAGGCTGCTGTCTCCTTCGTAGCTTAATACTAAGCCGGTGGATAAATCCTGACGGTTCTTTATCCATCCAAACATCCCCTCAAGAATTTTTTGTGAAACATTGCTCCTGGTACTTTCTAATTCCTTAACTTCCTGGCCGATAATAAGAGATACCTGTTCTTTTCTTGCCTGTTGGGTTTTTAGGAATTCATTTTCTTTCTTGAGTTGAGACAGCTCAGTTTCAAGCGAAAAAAGTTTTTTTTCTAAATCACTGGCCTGGCTGGAGTTTTTATCCCGTTTTAAGAGCCGGCTATATTCCTCTTTTTTATTGAGAATATCCTCATCAAGGAGTTTTATGCGGGAAGTTATCTCTTCAACACGTTCTCTATAAAATAAGCCTTCGGCCTGCTGATTAAGAAGAGTTTCTTCCAGAGAAGAACTTTTCTGGATAGCATCAATGTAATCACTGACTAATTCACGATTTTGGCGGTTAAGCGAGTTGGTTTGGGAAAACAACATCAAGGATACTAAACTTAGCAATATC
>JBAYNQ010000087.1:0-5701 GCA_041678705.1 Candidatus Omnitrophota bacterium | reverse complement strand
TTTACGAATAAAATTCAGCATGTATTTAGCGAAGTGGGAATACTCATGTTAGTTTTCTAACCAAACACACCCTTTCTTGAATAGTTTTTGCTCTCCAGGTAGTTTTCGCCAATTTTCTTGACAATTCTATTGGTATGAGTTAAGGTATTTTCCTATGTTTAGCTCTATTGAAGACATACTTATTGAAATAAAAGCCGGCCGGCCGGTGATTGTCGTTGACGATGAATCCCGTGAAAATGAAGGGGATTTAGTCGTTGCCGCTCAATTTATCACACCTGAACTTATCAATTTAATGATCAGCCAGGGCCGTGGCCTGGTTTGCGTTCCTCTTTCGCGGGAAAGAATTTTAAGCCTGGGGCTTGAACCCATGCACCATCAGAGCTCCGCCGACCCTTTTAAAACCGCATGGAGAGTCTCTGTTGACGCCGCCAGAGGCGTTACCACAGGAATTTCTGCTTTTGACCGGGCCAGGACGATTAAAGTTTTGGTTGATTCACAAAGCACTTCCAAAGATTTAATAAAGCCAGGACATATTTTTCCTCTCGAGGCCAAAGACGGAGGGGTTTTAACCAGAGCCGGCCATACTGAAGCCGCGGTAGATTTAACCAGATTAGCCGGGTTACAGCCGGCAGGGGTAATCTGTGAGATAATAAATGAAGACGGTACCATGGCCAGGCTTCCCGACTTGATAAAATTTTCCAAAAAGAATAACTTAAAAATAGCCACCGTTGCTTCGCTGATTGAATACAGGAGAAAAAAAGAGAAGCTAATAAGGCTTGTTGAAAAAGTTGACTTACCTACTGAGTATGGAAAGTTTAAACTTTTTCTATATGAATCGCTGATTGACGGGAGTGAACATATAGCTTTAGTAAATAAGAAAAATTTTGATGAACCTATCTTTGTCCGGGTGCATTCAGAGTGCTTAACCGGCGATATATTCACTTCAAGGCGTTGTGACTGCGGCAACCAGCTGCACCAAGCCCTGAAGATAGTCGGCGAAAAAGGAGGAATCGTTCTATATATGCGCCAGGAAGGAAGAGGTATCGGGCTGAAGAATAAAATCAAAGCCTATCATCTTCAGGAGCATGGCGCTGATACCGTTGAAGCTAATGAAATGCTGGGTTTTCCCGCTGACCTGAGGGATTACGGCATAGGCGCCCAGATACTTACGGATTTAGGTGTCAGGAAGATAAAGCTACTGACTAATAACCCCAAGAAAATTATCGGCCTTCAGGGATACGGCTTAGAAATCGTAGAAAGGGTTCCCATGACAGGCAATTTTTGCAGTGATAACGCCCGTTACCTGGAGACCAAAAAGAAAAAAATGGATCACATGCTTTAGACGCAGATAATCGCAGATTATAGACAGATGATCTCAGATAACATTAGTGATCATTTGCGATTTTTGTCTGTGATCATCTGCGTAAAAGAAGGAGGTAAATATGAAAGAAATAAGAGGAAACTTTTCCGGTAAAGGAAAAAAAATTGCTATTGTTGTTTCACGATTCAATGAGTTTATAAGTGGACAGCTATTAAGCGGCTGCCTGGATACTTTAAAAAAGTCTGCTGTTTCAGAATCGGATATTTCCGTTGTCTGGACCCCGGGGGCTTTTGAAATACCCCAGGCCCTTAATAAGCTCGATACCAAAAGGCTTGATGCGGTAATTACTCTAGGGGCAGTTATAAGAGGAGATACGCCTCACTTTGAATATATCGCCTCTGAAGCTGTCAAAGGAATCGCCCGTGTTTCTCAGGATAAAAAAATTCCTGTTATTTTCGGGATTATCACTGCCGATACTATGGACCAAGCTGTTGAAAGAGCCGGGAACAAGCAGGGCAATAAAGGCAGAGACGCCGCCTTGGCAGCCTTAGAAATGGCCAGCATTTATTCCCAACTATAGAGCTTAACTCCCGTGGCGGGAGAAATTAATATCGGCGGCCTAAGCCGGACGAATTGTTCATCAAAGTTATTTTATAATGAGATTGCGCTCAAAAGCTAGAGAAGTTGCTCTTTGTGTCCTTTATCAGGTTGAACTGTCCAAAGCTGATTGTTCAACGTCTCTTAGTGATTATCTGCAGAACTTTCCTCAAAAACAGGAAGTGGTTGATTTCGCTGCTATGCTTTCTCAAGGCGCCTGCCGCAATATAGAGGAAATTGACACTTTAATCAAAAAGAATGTTAAAAACTGGGGAATCGAAAGAATGGCGGTAATTGACCGCAACATTCTTCGCATTGCCTGTTTTGAGCTTCTTTTTATGGGTGACATACCCCCCAAGGTTTCTATTAATGAAGCCATAGAGCTGGCCAAAAGATTCGGAGACATAGATTCACCCCGTTTTGTTAACGGCGTGCTCGATAAGATTTATAAAACGGAAGGCAAAAAAGATAAATGAGCGAAAGCGCCCGGCAACTTTGTGACTTGCACATCCATTCTAATTTTTCCGACAGCGATGCTGATATAGAGAGTATATTCAAGCAGGCTAAAGAAAAAAATCTTCACTGTATTGCCATCACTGATCACGATACTGTTTCCGGGATTCCTTTAGCCAGGGATTGTACTGGCCGTTACGGAGTCCAGTTGATAGAAGGCCTGGAATTAAGTGCTCAGCACCAGGGACTTGAGATTCATGTCCTGGGATATTTTGTGGATTCAGACAGCCTCTATCTAAAGAAGCAGCTAGACAGCGTGAGGGACATTCGCAGGCAAAGAATGCTGGATATGGCCAAGGCCCTAAACGCTATTGGCGTAGAGGTTGACATCAAAGAGCTGCTTGAAGCAATAGGTATGGCTATGCCAACCAGGCTGCACTTGGGGCTCTATCTTTTAGGCAAGGGTAAAGTTGCTACTCTCTGGGAAGCGTTTAAAAAGTATCTTGCTCCCGGCCGGCCGGCATACGTAGCAGGTTTTAAATACTCTGTTAAAGATGCCATTGAAGTTATCAAAAAAAGCGGTGGTTTAAGCTTCTTGGCGCATCCGCATATGATATCTAACCAAGCATGGGTCAAAGAGTTTATTGATTTTGGCCTTGATGGCCTGGAAATAAATTACTCAAACATGTCGCCGGTAAAAAAAATCTTATATACGCAGATGGCTTCAGAGCATAACCTCTTAAAAAGCGGCGGCTCTGATGCTCACGGGAGTTACAAGGAATTCACTCAAGTCGGCAAAGTTACTGTGCCGTATGAGTGGGTTCAGGCAATGAAAGGCCGCTTAGAAAGAAAAAAGTAATAATTTTCTGATGAAAAGAGATGATTACTATCTTGCCCGAGCCCTAAAGCTGGCCCAAAAAGCCGAAGGCTTTACTTCTCCTAATCCTTTGGTGGGGGCGGTAATTGTTAAAAACGGCAAAATAATAGCAAGCGGTTATCATAAAGCCTGTGGTGGAAACCACGCTGAAATTGAAGCCATAAAAAATGCCCGTGGTAAAAATATTAAAGGTTCTGCTCTCTATATCAATTTAGAGCCCTGCTGTCATTTCGGCAGGACCCCGCCTTGCGTTGATGAAATCATAAAACAAAAATTCAAAAGAGTAGTTATTGCAACACTGGATCCTAACCCGCGGGTAAACGGCAGGTCTCTAGCACGATTAAAAAAAGCCGGAGTCAAAGTCACAGTAGGCGTGCTTTCTCAAGAGGCGCGTAAGCTTAATGAAGTATTTTTTAAAAATATGAGAAAAGCTCTTCCCTTTATGGTTGCTAAAACCGCTCAAAGCCTGGATGGAAAAATCGCTACTTTCAGGGGCCAGTCTAAATGGATAACCAGTCAGGCTTCCCGCTGTGCCTCAAGAGCCCTGCGGGACAAATATGATGCGATTTTAGTCGGCGTCAACACTGTTTTAGAAGATAATCCTCGGTTAGCCGGTTTAAAGAGAATTCCTTTCAGAGTTGTCATCGATCCTAAATTAAGGATTCAGCGGCAAGCTTATATTTTAAAAAATAATTCGGGCAAAACGATTGTTGTCACCGCCTCAAGTGACAAGGACAGGTTAAAAAAGCTCCCTGATTCAATAACAGTTTTAAGTATTAAAAGAGATAAAACCGGCACAATTCCGCTTAAAAAAGTTTTAAAATCGCTTTATGGCCTGGGAATAATGTCAGTTTTCGTTGAGGGCGGTTCAAAAACTCTTGGTAATTTTTTCGATGCTAAGCTGATTGATAAAGTTTATTTTTTTATTGCGCCTAAGATAATCGGGGGCGATGCTGCGCTTGGCTCGATCGGCGCAAAGGGTCAGGCTTCGCTCAATAAAGCGCCGGTTTTAAAAGATATCGAGATAGCGCGGATTGAACAAGACATATTGATTTGCGGATATCCGCAGTATTGACGAATAAATATATAGGTGCAGGTTAAGGCTCAATAAAGTCCACAGAATATGCAGGGTGAGGTTGAGAATGATCCTAAACTATTTTTTTAACAGAGATACGGTAGAAATATATGGAAATAGATTGTTTAGGCAAGATCCAAATACTACCAAATAAATCCCAATTTCCAAATCCAAAATTGGGATTTGGGATTTTGAATTTGTTTGGGATTTGGTAGTATTTGAATTTGGGGTTTTTCAACTGGTGTTTTGGTCCGTGGGTTGAATTTTTTAATCTTTACCTTAGCCTTTGCCTGTTTCTGACAGCTTGCAGCTGTTTGTGTATATGAAACATCAAGTAGATAATTTAATAACCAGTCGCCGTTCAATCAGGCTTTTTAAACAGAAGAAGATTCCTCTCGGTATAATTAAAAAAGCGGTTAACGCCGGACGGCTGGCGCCTTCGGCGGCAAACCTGCAGTTTTTAGAATATCTCTCGGTAAATAAGCCAAAGCTATGTGAGAAAATTTTTCCTCATACCCGCTGGGCAGGATACCTATACCCGAGAAGAATTCCTCCTGAAGGCAAAAGGCCTTCGGCTTATATATTTATCCTCATAAATAAAGAAAAAACAAAACAGCCGGACTCTCGCGATATAGGCGCGGCCGCAGAAAACATTATTCTTTCTCTTTTGAGCCAGGGCATAGGCACCTGCTGGATTGCCAGCCTTGATAAAACGGCTTTAAGCAAAATGCTAAAAAATCCTAAGAATTACCAGCCTAAGAATTACCAGATAGATTCAGTTATTGCCTGCGGCTATCCGGCTGAAAATCCAAAACTTGAAACTGGCTCAAAGAAGATTAAATATTGGCTCGATGCTAAAGGCCGCCTGCATGTTCCCAAACGCCCCTTAAAAAATATCTTGCACCTTAATAAAATGAAATGAAAGACTTTAAAAGCTTGCTTGAGACAATCAGAACTCTGCGTGCCCCCGGAGGATGCCCCTGGGACAGAGCCCAGAAAATCTCTGATATGAAGAAGTATCTGTTGGAGGAAGTCTATGAACTTATTGACGCCATAGACAGTAAGGATTCTTCTGCCGCCAGAGAAGAGCTGGGTGATATCTTTTTGATTCTAACTACCATCGCTGAGATGTTCAGGCAAAAAGGGGATTTTGAGCTTAAAGATGTTTTTCAGAAAACCAACGATAAGCTGATTACCCGCCATCCGCATGTTTTCTCTTCTAAGAAACTCAAAACCAAAAAGGATGTGCTAAAGCACTGGATAAAAGATAAAGCTAAGCAGAAGAAAAGAAAAGCAATCAGTGACCGCCTGCCGGCTACAGCACCGTCTTTGCTGCTGGCTAATATTTTTTTAAAAGAATGCGCCCATTCCCAGAGCC
>JBAYNQ010000086.1:0-5733 GCA_041678705.1 Candidatus Omnitrophota bacterium | reverse complement strand
TTACCTCTTCTAAAGTCAGGGGAATGCTCGATAAGTTTAAAAAAGCCGGATTAGTTTTAAGTCAGGAAAAAAAGACAGTTAAAGAAACATTTTTTTCCGGAAAAACAGTAGTTGTGACTGGCGAAATGCATTCTCTAACCCGCCATCAAGCCGAAACGATGCTTAGGGAACATGGCGCGAAAACCTCATCTTCTGTCAGTTCTAAGACGGATTTTCTGATAGTTGGCAAAAACCCCGGATCAAAGTACGATAAAGCCAGGAAACTGGGGGTTAGGATACTAACCGAAAAAGACTTTACCGGCCGCCTTTAACAATCCTGAAGGCCTCAAAGCCTTCATTTCTTCATAAAAATAAATTTTTTTTATTTTTTTCTTGACAAAAATATCTTTTATAGTAATATCTTACAGTCTGCTTTTAGCCTTAAAAACAAAGGCTAAACGCCCACGTAGCTCAGTCGGTAGAGCACTTCGTTGGTAACGAAGTGGTCACCGGTTCAACTCCGGTCGTGGGCTAAAAAGTGTGTAAAATAAAGGGAAAACCACTAAAGTGGAGAGGGGATTTTGTAATCTTCTTTCCCCTTAATTATTCTAAATAGCCATGAGAGAACTAATTGCGTTAGCGTGTACGGTTTGTAAGCGGAAAAACTACTATATTACCAAAAATAAGCGCAAACATCCCGAGAAATTTACCATATCAAAATATTGCCGATTTGACCGTAAACATACTGAGCATAAAGAAACGAAAGTTTAGTATGTTTTTCTGATTGTTCAGAAAGCACTCAGGAAAATTGCTGTATTGACAAAAATAAGAGAAGAACTCCTGGTTAACCGCAAAAGAGATTGCTCATTTTAGGCGAGTAGCTCAATTGGCTAGAGCACCGGTCTCCAAAACCGGGGGTTGCAGGTTCAACTCCTGCCTCGCCTGCTCGGATGAAACCTTAAAGGTTTATCTGCCAGGAAAGAGGCATGCGGTACCTGTAGGCAATGTTGGAACAAATAAAACCCTTCGGGTGCTTTTGCTGACGCAAAAGATTTGTTGCAACTCCTGCCTCGTGAGCTCGGATGAAACCTTAAAGGTTTATCTGCCAGGAAAGAGGCATGCGGTACCTGTATAAATATAAACGCGGATTGAAAACTGATAAGCACGGATTAGTTAAGGGTAAATTTGGAAAGTACATTTGCCTTTCAGTTTTACATTCAAAATTATTTTAATAAATGATAAAGAAACTAAAATCAATACCGGGCTTCTTTAAGGAAGTTAAGGAGGAAGTCAAAAAAGTCAACTGGTCGACTCGCCAGGAACTTTTTTCCGCGGCGGTTGTGGTTTTGATTGTATCGGTTTTATTAACAGCTTATATTTTTGGTATAGACACCGGCCTTTCGCATTTGGTCAGGATTATTTTAGGATGAGTTTAAAGAAGCAGGCTGATTAGGCTGAGGTTGCTATGAAGCAATGGTACATTTTACATACGTTAAGCGGGGCTGAAGACCAGGCTAAAAAAAATCTTGAGAAGAGGATTGAAGCTGCCAGCTACCAAAATATCATTGACAAGATAGTTATTCCTAAAGAGCAGATTACGGAAGTCAAGCTCGGTAAGAAAAAAGTCTTAGAGCGCAAGTTTTTTCCCGGTTATATCTTGATACGCATGGAGATGAATGATGACTCCTGGTTGTTTGTCCGCAAGACTCCTGGTATAACCGCTTTTATAGGGCCAAGGCGAAAACCTTCGCCTATATCACAGGAAGAAGTTGACAGAGTATTGGTTAAAGCTGAAGAGAGTAAAGCTAAGCCGGCACCAAAAGTTAATTTTGAAAGAGGCGAAAGCGTAAGGGTTGTAGAAGGGCCATTTATCAATTTTAACGGTACGGTGGAAGAAGTTTATCCTGATAAAGGAAAGTTAAAGGTGAGTGCTACTATTTTTGGACGGACTACTCCGGTTGAGCTTGAATTTTGGCAAGTAGAAAAGATATGAATGCGCAGATGATCGCGGTTACAAAAAGACGCAGATGATCGCAGATTAAAATATTTGTGATAATCTGCAGCATCTAATCTGTGGTTATCTGTGTATTGAGCGGAGCGAATAATGGCTAAGAAGAAAAAAAAGAAACCAGTCAGTCAAATAAAGCTGCAGATTCCTGCCGGCAGCGCTAATCCTGCGCCTCCGGTCGGCCCGGCTTTGGGCCAGCATGGTGTTAATATTATGCAGTTCTGTAAGGCATTTAATGAGGCTACTAAGCAGAAAGAAGGCATTGTCGTGCCTGTGATTATAAGTGTTTACGAAGATAAGTCCTTTGATTTTATAGTCAAGAGCCCGCCGGTATCTTTTCTCCTTAAACGAGCGGCTAATTTAGCTAAGGCTAGTTCGCAGGCCGGCAAGGATATTATTGGTGAAGTAAGTAAGGAGGCGGTTTCTCAAATCGCCAAAGAAAAAATGCAGGATCTAAATACCCGTGACTTGGAAAGCGCCATGCGGATAGTTGAAGGGACCGCCAGAAGCTGCGGGATAAGAGTTAAAGGGTAGAACACAGGAAGTTTATTATGGTAAAAAGCAAACGATACAGGCAGGCCCGCGAAGCAATAGACATCGACAAGGTTTATTCTTTGGAAGAAGCTGTAAATATACTGAAATCAATACCTCATCCTAAATTTGACGAAACAGTTGAAATCAGCGGTAAGCTGGGGGCTGATCCAAAGCAGTCAGATCAAATGGTGAGAGGCTCGGTGGTTCTTCCGCACGGAACGGGGAAAACGATGAAGGTTTTAGTTTTTTGCGAGCCGGAAAAGGAAAACGATGCCAAAACTTCCGGAGCCGATTATATAGGTTCAGAAGGAGTAATCGATAAAATCCTTAAAGACGGCTGGCTTGATTTTGATTGTTGCATTTCGACACCTTCCCAGATGCGCATGGTCAGTAAGCTTGGTAAGTTTTTAGGCCCCCGAGGCCTTATGCCGTCTCCTAAAAATGGCACAGTAACTGAAAATATTTCTTATGCTGTCCAAGAAGCTAAAAGGGGTAAAATTGATTTTCGTATGGATAAATTAGCCTGCATACACGTAGGCGTGGGCAAAGTTTCTTTTTCAAAAGAAGCTCTGGCCGAAAATATAAAAGTTCTACTTGACGCATTAATAGCGTCTCGTCCGGCATCGGTAAAAGGTGATTTTGTTAAGGATATCTATTTATCAGCCACGATGAGCCCTTCGATCCGGATCAGTATTTAAAAACTGAATTTATTTTTTAAAATGGCAGGGAAAGACAGGTAAAAGCATGAATAAAGAAAACAAAAAAATAGGGTTATTAGCCAAGGAAAAAATACTCGGCGAACTTAACGAAAGCGCGAAAGATATCCAAGGATGTTTTTTTGTAGGATTTAATAAGGTCGCGGCCTTTCCTTTTAATGAACTTAGAAACAACCTCAGAGATTCCGGGGCCAAGGTTATTGTGGCTAAAAACACCATCTTCAAAAGAGTTATCAGCGATTTAGGCTGGGAAGGCTGTGAAGAGTTTCTGGCTTCTGAAACCGGAATGGTCTTTGTTCATGACGAGGATATAGTTAAAGCTTGTAAAATTTTGGTTGAGTTTTCCAAGGAAACCGAAACTCTTCAAGTCAAAGGTGGTGTCATAAATAAAAAAGCTATCAGCGGCGATGATGTTAGTAAGATGGCGAAAATTCCTTCCAGAGATATTCTCCTGGGTATGGCCGTTTCTTCTCTTGCCGCGCCGTTAACAGGGTTTCTTTCCTGCCTAAATCAGATAATCTTGAAATTCGTTTGGACCATAGAGGAGATAAAAAAAACAAAAAGTAAGTAATGTTTGTGAAGAGGAGGTAAATATGTCTAAAGTAGAAGATGTTTTAAAAGTGGTTGAAGAGATGACAGTTTTAGAACTCTCTGAATTGGTAAAAGCCTGCGAGGAAAAGTTTGGTGTAACTGCCAGTGCTCCTGCGGTTGCTGTTGCCGGAGTCGCTGCTGCTGCCGAAGAGGTGGAAGAAAAAACTTCTTTTACGGTAGTCCTGACAGGTGCCGGTTCTAATAAAATAGGCGTTATCAAAGAAGTAAGGGCTGTAACTGATTTAGGCCTTAAAGAAGCTAAAGATTTAGTTGATTCAGCACCGAAACCCGTCAAAGAAAACGTAACCAAAGAAGAAGCCGAAGAAATTAAAAAGAAACTTGAAGCTGTTGGCGCCGCTGTTGAGTTGAAATAAAATTATAATAGGTGCGGTAAGTCCAGGTCTGAGTTGTGAAACGGCTAAAAATACCTTATTTGACGCGGTCTGTATATTAAATTCCTTACAATCCGTATAAGCGGAGCCAATAGGAGGATAATTTTGAAGAGAGCAAAAAAACTGTCCTTTGCAAAAATTACAAAGGCTTTCTCTATGCCTAACCTTCTTGACCACCAGCTTGGTTCGTACAGGGAATTTTTGCAGGCAAGTGTATTGCCGGAGAAACGTAAGAATGTAGGGCTTCAGGAAATTTTGAATGAAGTTTTTCCTATGGAGAGCCCGGACAAACAGTATCGTTTGGAGTTCCTTTCTTATAGTCTGAGCCGGCCGCGCTATAGCGTTGAAGAATGTAAAAGGCGTTCTCAAACTTACGCTGCTCCTTTAAGGGTCCGTTTACGCTTAATAGATCCCAGCCGAGAGATTAAAGAACAGGAAATATACTTAGGTGATATACCGCTGATTACCGAAACAGCATCTTTTATAATTAACGGTGATGAAAGAGCAATTATAAGCCAGCTGCAGCGTTCTCCCGGAGTTTTCTTTGAAGAAGAGGCACATCCTACGGGCAAAAGGATGTATTTCGCCAGAATTATACCTTACCGGGGTTATTGGTTGGAGTTCAGGACAGACATAAACGATACACTTACCGCGATTGTCGACCGGCGCAAAACATTTCCCGCTACCTTGATTTTAAGAATATTGGGTCTTGCCAAAAACGACGATATCTATGCTCAATTTTCCGATAAGCCCTATCCTGAAATAGTGAATACCGTTAAAAAAGACACTACAACGACTAAAGAGGAATCTTATCTTGATTTTTATAAAAAGATGCGTCCCACAGAACCGATCACCCTGGAGGCGGCGAAAGAAGTTTTCAGAAGGATGTTCCTTGATGCGCGTAGATATGATTTAGGGAAAGTCGGTAGGTATTTAATAAATAAAAAGCTCGGAATGGATACGAGCCTTAATAAGCGTACCTTGGATTTAGCAAGCACCGTAGAGATAATAAAGGCATTATTAAATGTTAAAGCCGGCAAACGCAATACTGACGATATAGACCATCTGGCTAACCGCAGGGTTAAGTTGATTGGGGAGTTACTCCAGCATCAGGTCAGAGTTGGCTTATTGAGGGTAGAGCGTACTTTTATGGAGCGTTATTCTCTTATTGCGACCAACGACTTTTCTATTCAGCATCTTATTAATTCACGGGCTTTTTCTACCCAGGTACAAGACTTCTTTTCCCGTTCACCTCTTTCGCAGTTTATGGATCAGACTAATCCTTTAGCTGAAATGACTCACAAGCGCAGGCTTTCAGCCATGGGTCCGGGAGGATTGTCTCGGGAAAGGGCTGGTTTTGAGGTTCGTGATGTTCATCCTACTCATTACGGCAAGATATGCCCCATAGAAACACCTGAAGGAGCCAACATTGGTTTGCTTTCTTCCCTGACAACTTATTCCCGTATTAATCCTTTAGGGTTTCTTACTACACCTTATCACAGGGTTGAGGCAG
>JBAYNQ010000085.1:0-5774 GCA_041678705.1 Candidatus Omnitrophota bacterium | reverse complement strand
CGCTATGGATTTTAAATTACCTTCTTCAACAGGTTTAAAAGATTTCTGGTATCATCATAGAGAGTTTCTTAAAATAGCGCAAAGAAAAGAAGTTTTTGTTAAAGCGGTAGTGGGGCTCTCTACCCGCATAGAGGACGTAAGGATTGCTTTGGCAGTGATTCAGGAAGTAAACCCGGATATTTCGCTTGTGCTGCAGCCGGAAAATCCCCATGAAGGTCTTTTGAATGAAAAATTGAGGTATTTTGATAAAGTCTGCCGGGAGAGAAAGGTTAGGGTAGAGATAATTTCACAGTTACATAAAGAGCTGGGTATAAAATGAAGTATTCGTATGTAAAAAAAGAAGTTGAGAAGGCTGTGGCTCAAGCTAATTTTTGCCTGCGTCCGGACGTGAAAAAAGCTTTGAAAAATGCTTATGTAAATGAGAAAGTCCCAAAAGCAAAAAAAGCTCTGGGTTGGATTTTGGATAACGCCAGGATTGCCAAAGAAGAAAAAATAGCTATTTGTCAGGATACGGGCCTACCGGTTGTATTTATTGAAGCTGGTGGCGATAGTGAGGTTTCCGGACGGCTCATTTCAACGATTGAAAAAGGAGTAGAATCCGGGTATAGAAAGAATTTTCTGCGCCCCTCAATGGTTGATGCTTTGGATAGGTCTAAGCCTTCTTACAAAGGCATAGTTTACCATGTTAATTTTTCTCCTAAAAACAAAGGGCTTAAAATTACTATCTTACCAAAAGGTTTTGGTAGCGAGAATAAATCTAAGCTTAAAATGTTTAATCCTACAGTTGAGCTGGAAGAGATAGAAGATTTTATAGTCGAAGCAGCAAAAGAGGCCGGAGCTCAGAGTTGTCCTCCTTTTGTGATTGGCGTTGGCATTGGCGGAACTTGCGACAGCGCCCTCTTGGAAGCAAAGAGGGCATTGCTTGAAAGATTGGACAGTTCAAATTCTGACAAAAAGTTAAATCGCATGGAGAAAAAAATACTTAGCAAAGTAAATTCTTTAGAAATCGGCCCAATGGGCCTAGGTGGAAAATGCACTGTCCTGGCGGTGAAAATAAGAAAGATACCGACACACATTGCTGGGTTGCCGGTCGGAATTAATATCAGTTGTCATGCTTTGCGCAGTTCGGTGGTGGAGTTGAAGCGGCCCTGGCGAAAATAAAGGAGCAATGACTGCTATATTAAGAATTTTATTTTTGTTTTTTTTATTTCTGCCGTTTTCTTTACAGGCAGAAAAAATAATCCTCAGATCTGGAACAAGCTTGAACGTTCCGATAAAGGAAAGGACGGATAAGTCTATAAAAGTTAGTGTAGGGGGGTTATTGGTAAGTTACTATTCTGATGAAATTGAGACTGTTGACGGTTTGGATTCTAAAGAGTTTTTTACTGGCAGGCAAGCTTCTTCGGGCGTAGCCCCTGGAGATGATTACATTAAGTTGATCGAGCAGGATAAAGCTGACTCCGGCCAATGGGAGGTTTGGTTCAGAGAGATTTCCGGATATATGGATAGAGTCCAGGAGATTGGAATGGAGTTCCAATCTGAGTTTATGCCTTTATTCCAGGGGATAGTACAATCAGGTTCAGCTCCGGAAAAAGATAGGCGCCGTGAAGATGTTTTGCTCGAAGGCGCTAAAAGGGTGGCTGATGATTTTAATTTGAAAATGAGCGGGCTTATCCCTCCCAATGAATTTAAATTGTATCACCAGCTAGCCGTAAGGTCAGTTGAAAGGATTAAAGATGCCTTTAGTATGATCTTAGAGGGTGATATTGTTTCCGGCAAAGTGCTTTATCAGAAAGCAAAAGAGGACATGATTGCCCAGGCTCAGGAATTAAAGAAAATTTATCAAAATCACGAAGCTCCTCAGGAGCTGGTTGATAGTATTGATAGAGCTATCGTTTCTATAGGGCAGAATTTTTAAAATGAATTTTGAGCTGTAAGAGCCATGAAGTATAAAATTGATAAAGCAAGGCTTAGAGCAATGAGGAAAGGAGGCAGTCTTCTATTTACTGGTTGTATCTATACTGCCCGGGATCAGGCTCATAAGAAGTTAGCGGCATTAATAAAGGAAAACAGAAAATTGCCTTTAGAGCTAAAAGGCCGGATTATATATTATTGCGGGCCAACTGCAACCTCTCAAGGTAAAATTATTGGCTCGTGCGGCCCTACGACCTCTTGCCGTATGGATAGTTTTGTCGAGACCTTGCTCAAGAAGGGATTGCTGGGTATGATTGGTAAAGGCCCGAGAGGCCAAAAGGCCAGAGAACTGATAAGGAAATATAAAAGCGTTTATTTTTTGGCTCCTTCTGGCTGCGGAGCACTTTTAGCAAAGCGAGTTGTATCCAGGGAGTTGGTTGCTTTTCCGGAACTGGGGCCAGAGGCGATATACAAACTTAAAGTTAAGAATTTCCCCCTGATTGTAGCGATAGATTCCTGCGGCCACAGCATTTATCCTGATATATAATCTGCGTAATCTGTTTCTAATCAGTGTAATCATTTACTGGAGGTAAAAATGAAGCGTGATGACGGTAGAAGCCCTGATCAACTGAGAAGAGTTCATATCCAGAGGAATTTTATAAAATATGCCGAAGGTTCCTGCCTTATAGAGTTGGGCAATACTCGCGTTATTTGTACGGCAAGTGTTGATAAGAATGTGCCGTTTTTTTTAAGAAATTCCGGACAGGGGTGGGTTAAGGCCGAATACAGGATGCTCCCCAGAGCTACCCACACTCGGACGCAAAGAGATAAAGTTTCCGGAAGAAATATGGAAATACAACGGTTGATAGGAAGATCATTACGCAGTGTAGTTAACCTTAAAAAAATAGGAGAACGAACTATTTGGGTAGATTGTGATGTTATCCAGGCCAATGGCGGCACAAGAACAGCTTCTATCACAGGAGGTTTTATTGCTTTGGTTGACTGCCTTGACACATTAGTTCGAAGGAACGAAATAGGAGAAATATGCGTTACGGATTTACTGGGCGCGATAAGTGTTGGCATATCCGCAGGCCAGCATATATTAGATTTGACTTATCTCGAAGACTCACAGGCTCAAGTGGACATGAATGTGGTGATGAAGTCTTCCGGAGAGTTTATAGAGCTTCAAGGCACAGCTGAAAAGGGCAGCTTTTCAGAAAAAGACCTAAGTATTTTTTTAAAATTAGCCAAGAAAGGCATTGAAGAAATTATCGCTATAGAAAAAGACATGTTTAAAGACATACTACCCAATTTGTAATCCAGACTTTATATATCGTATATAGTATGTCGCATATTGTGAATATTAGGATAAAAAGTATGGAAAATTCAATAACTACAATATACTATATACGCTATGCGATATGCGAAACAAGATGAGACTAATTGTTGCCACTAATAATAAATCAAAACTCAAGGAGATTAAGAAAATCCTTAACGGTTGCGGCCTTAAGATAATTTCTCTGGCAGACTTAGAAAAAAGATTCAGGATAATTGAAAACGGAAAAACATTCATAGAAAATGCTTTTAAAAAAACATTGCCCGTATCGAAGGTTTACGAAAATGATTATGTAGTAGGGGAAGATTCTGGACTTGAAGTTGAATACTTAAGGGGCGCACCAGGGATTTATTCCAAGCGTTATGCTGGGCCTTCCGGTAATCAGGAAAAAAATAACCAGAAATTACTCAAAGCCCTTTCGGGAGTCAATTTTAGACAACGTGGGGCTAAGTTTATCTGCTGCTTGGTTTTAGCCAAGGCCGGAAAGGCAATAAAGGTTTTTCAGGGAGAACTAACCGGCAAAATCAGCTTAAAACCGAAAGGTAGCAATGGTTTTGGTTATGACCCGGTGATGTATCTGCCGGCCTACAAAAAAACCGTGGCTGAATTACCTTTGGCTAAAAAAAATCTTATCAGCCATAGAACCAAAGCCTTTAGAAAACTGAAGCGGGTTTTAAAGGGTAGAGGAATTTAATGAAAGCAGAACGTCTATGACGAAAGGGTTTGCTTTGGTTGAGCTAACTGTGGTCATTGCTACTATAGCTATCCTTTGCCTTTCGGTAAATGAGAAGGCTTTAGCTGTGTAGTCGGTTCGTTAGGAATTATGGTTATGAGAGATGGCAATCCAATTTAAACTAAAAACATTTGACATTTGAACCTTTTTCTATTATTTTATTAGCCTATGCCAAAACGAAAAAAACGTAAATTACGTTGGAGAAATAAGAAAAAAGCCTGCAAGGGCCGAAAGGCCAATCTAGGCTAATTCACGAACCAACGCACAATGAAATCAGGCTAACGCAGACGAGCAGCACTGTCGAGTGTTTAAGTAAAACTGTGTGTCTGCGATTATCTGTAGTATCCAATCTGTGATAACCTATGTGGGGAATGAGAATGATACAGCGGATAAAAGAAGACATAAGGACTGTTTTCAGGGAAGACCCTGCTGCACGAAATTGGGTTGAGGTGGTATTTTGCTATCCCGGCCTGCATGCTATCTGGCTCCAGAGAGTTTCTAATTTTTTCTGGCAAACGAGCCTCAAAACTTTAGCCAGGATTATATCTCACGCGGGGCGTTTCTTAACCGGTGTAGATATTCATCCAGCAGCGAAAATAGGCAGGAGGTTTTTTATCGATCACGGCATGGGAGTCGTGATTGGTGAGACCACGGAAATAGGTGATGATGTTCTCCTGTACCAAGGTGTTGTTTTGGGAGGAGTATCCCACGAAAGAACCAAAAGGCATCCTACGATAGGTAACCGTGTGGTTATTGGGGCTGGGGCTACTCTCCTGGGCCCTATTAATATAGGTGAAGGGGCAAAGATTGGAGCCGGTTCTGTAGTTATAAACGACGTGCCCAAGGGAGCTACGGTAGTCGGAGTTCCGGGACGGACAATTTTACCCCAGGCCAATAAAAAGATAAGCGGAGTTGAGCTTGACCATAATAAATTACCGGATCCAGTTATAGAGGTATTGCATAGATTAGAGCAGAGAATAGAGGATTTAGAAAATAAAAGTATATAATGTTATGACAAAAAACAATAGAAATACAATGGAAGTAAGTTCGGCTTCACCTAACGAAATGCATAGAAATGCATTGTTTCCAAAACAATATATTTCTATTTTGTTTCTACTTTATTTCGACCGTATTTCTACACTACTCCAAGGAGAGACATGCGAGTTTTAGTTACCGGCGGAGCTGGGTTTATCGGTTCCAATATAGTTAAAATCCTGGAAGCAAAAGGCGCTAAGGCAGTTGTGCTTGATGATTTTTCACATGCCAGTTACAAAAATGTTTTAGACACCAAGGCCGAAATTGTTTGTGGTGACGTTGCCGATGAATCGGTTTACACGAAGCTGCCGAAGATAGATTCGGTCATACATCTGGCCGCCATTACCGATACGACTCTTCTGGATAATACGAAGACGATGACGGTTAATTTCAACGGTTCTAAAAACATTTTAGATTTCTGTCTTAAGAAAAATATTCGCTTGGTCTATGCTTCAAGCGCCGGAGTATACGGAGAAAGTCAACCGCCGATGCGTGAGGATGAAGGCTTGACGCCGCATAACACTTATGGATATTCTAAATACATTTTCGATTGCCATGTTTTAAGTTTAGTAAAAAGAAAAAAGCTTCTACCGGTTGTAGGCCTGCGTTATTTTAATGTTTACGGACCGGGAGAGTACCATAAAGGTTCTGCTGCCAGCATAACTTATCAACTTTATCTCCAGATGAAAGCCGGAAAGAACCCCAGAGTTTTTAAATATGGCGAACAAAAAAGAGATTTTATCTACGTTAAAGATG
>JBAYNQ010000084.1:0-5780 GCA_041678705.1 Candidatus Omnitrophota bacterium | reverse complement strand
ATTTTACCCCAAAAATGACGATGCGGGTTCGTCATCTTTGGTTAAGCAATTTATTTCTATGTATTTCTATATATTTCTACTGTATTTCTACTAAGAGACGGTCTAGATTCTTTCTCAACCTTAACCTGAATCTGCATAGCCTATGGTCCATGGACTATCGACTATGGACTCTCAACTGCTTGTCCTGAGTCTTTCGATTCCACTCAGGATAAACGTAATCGAAAGATGGACTTTTCTTAGGGCTGGTCTTGAATTACCGGATACCGGTAAATATGCCTTGACGGACAAAGCGGATAAGAATTGGACCGGCAACAACAATCAGGATTACCGGTAAAATGCAGAAAATAAGGGGTATTAACATTTTTAAAGGCGCTTTCATCGCCTGGCGTTCGCCGCGATGAAAACGGCGCATGCGGGTGTCTTCTGAGAGGATTCTAAAGGTTTCCTCAACCGGTGTACCCATCCTATCGGCCTGAACCAAGATTCTAACAAATGAGGTAACATCCGGTATATCAACTCTCTTAGACATATCCCGTAAAGCTTCAACGCGGGGCTTGCCAACGTTGATTTCTTTTAATACTAAAGTCAACTCTTCAATCATCGGGTTTACTGCAACTTTATCGACTACCCAGCGTACCGCCGCCATAAAATCCAGCCCTGCTCCTACACAAAGGCCAAGCAAGTCTATCGTTTCAGGCAATATTCTGCCTATCTGAAATTTACGCTTTTTTACTTTAGAATTAAGTATTATGTCCGGCAAAAGCAGGCCAAAAAGAAAAGCTCCTAATAGCCACCACATATTGGTAACGTCGAATAAAAACAAAAGCAAAGGCAGAAGTATAGCCAGAAGTTCTTTTCCGCCCAGAAACTCAGCTGGAGTAACTCTCCAGCGAGCAAGATACATCTTGTGCAATAGCGACTTTTCCATACCAAAAAGCTTAACCAAAACAGCATTTATTGGAGCTAAGGGCAACAAAAATGGGGTAAAAACAGATCCCTTTTTTTCTTTCACCGTGTCACTGAATACCGATACGGTATCGGGGGGTTTAGGGAAAAGCCCGACAAAAACAACGGCAAAACCTAAAATTAAAATTATGTATAAAAAAGTCAACATAAGCTATTTGTTCTTTTTCCTATATCTCAACTTTGCCAAATATGATAATAAGTATAAACCCTATAATCTGCAATACTATCGCCAGGCCCAGCATCAGCCTGCCCACTTCATCCTGAATCATAATATCAAAATGATCCGGCTTGATCTTACGGACGATAAAGAAAAAAGCCGGCCCCAAAAGAGAAATAATAATCGACTGCAAACGGGCCTGAAGCGTAAGCGTTGCCACCAGTTCCCGTAATTTAAGCCTGTCTCTTATGGTCTCAACCAAGCGGGAAAATACTTTAGTTAAATCTCCCCCGGTCTCTCTTGCAACCACAATAGCGGATGAAACAAGGGTCATCTCTTCCGAAGGCATTCTTTTATCGAGCCTCATCAAGGCTTCTTCTAAGGTAACACCTACTTTTATCTCTCGGTTAAGTAGGCCTATCTCCTGAGATAAGGGGGCTGACATCTCCTCGGATAAAACCTCAAATGACTGCACAAGCGTAAGGCCGCCCTTAAGGCAGCTGTTCATAATCATCAGGCCATCAACCAGCTGGACAATAAATTTTTTCCTTCTCCTTTTATCCATTAACTTGACCAGCCAGAGAGGGGAAAACGCCCCGGCAATGGCAAAAATAATAGCAATCCACCATTTACGGCTTAAGAAAAACCCGGCTATAAACATTACCAATGGCACAATAATGTAAAGACGGATAAGCACTTTTTTGCGGACAAAAAGGAACATCTCCTCAAACTGAGAGGCTGTTTTGTCAGCCTTGCCTCTCTGGGCTATATCCCAGCGTTTAAGCAAAAAAGTTACGCCGTAATAGGAAAGGATTATACAAGAAATTAATAGAAGAATATAAGCAAACAACATATGAAAAACCTTAAAACTTCTCTATTGTGTTTAACTATGAAACAGAGATATTTTACCATTTCTCACAGATTATGTCGAGATTCTTATTTTGAAAAGCAAATTTTATTTAAAAACCTGCCTATAGCTAAATATAATCATAAACAATCATTGTAATCTCTCGATAATCTGTGTAATCACATAAAAAAAACGGCTCCGTAAAGTTGTTTACGGAGCCCAGCGCACCCTCATTTAGAGAGAGTAATCTAACAGGTTAGTAAGGCCCAATTTATCAGGGGTGGCAACGCCACATCAAAAAAGGGCCTTACAATCTTTCATAATAATACACAAAGCTGAGACAGAACTAAACCTTCCTATTCAGCACCGGGAAGGGCCTTTATGTAATCCGCCGCCTCTTGGGCACTCTCATAATCGGCCCTTGCTTCATACATACCGCTAGCTTTATCAAAATCAGCTTTTGCTTTATCGTATTCTTTAAAATAAGTGTAAGCAAAGCCCCTTGACATATAATCTTCAGGGATTTGGGGCTTTATATCCAGGAGCTTATTGTAGTAGCCGTTTAAGATTTCTTTTTGCTGCTCTTCTCTTACTATAGTTCTTTTTTTCTTTAGAGAAATATCCGGCTTCTGTTCACAGCCAGCGAAAGAAAAAACAAAACCAGCTAACAATAAAATTATAATATTTTTCCTAAATATAAACTGTTTCATCATTGTCCTTTATTTTCCGCGCATAGCCGTGCGTATTTAGTTTTTTATCTCGCCATCGCCGTAAGCGTCACCGGTCTGTTTATACAATCCCTGGACACGGCGCTGGATATAGCCGGACATAAGCATCAAGGTCGCAACCACAAAAGCGATCAAAGTCGCGTAGATAAGAACTGTTTGAGATTTTTTTTTCTTAAACATAACTTTTTTTCAGAACAATCCCGCATAATGCTTTTAATAAAAATAAACAACTGTGATTATAGTTGTTCCGTATTTTTTCATAAAACTTATATCATAAACTGTCTGCTTTTCTGCAATTTCAAGAATATCTGCAAATGTATAAGCTGTAATTACGCATTTTTGGCCCTCTCTTACAAAAGTCAAGGTTTCACCATACACTTTAAGAGGAGGTACCTCTAAAGGTAAAATTCCTTCGCAAGTAGGGCAAAAAGGGCTATAGGGAGCGATTATGGGAAACCACTGGGATATAGTATAAGTTCCTTTATTGGATTTTCTTTCTGACAAGCCCCATCCAAATCCCGGCATATTTTCCAAATAAAAATTAACAACTTCCGGAGAAACCCGAGAAGTTACATAACCAATGCCTATTACTCGTGGCTGGGAATCTTCCCAGCTCGCATATGTAAGTTGTCTAATCCCTTCTTGCATTGGCATGAAGCCTACCGCTTTGGGAGGAGAAATATACCCAAAAATTTCAAAAGCTTTTTTTTCTGATTTTGCTTGTTTGAGAAGTGCTTTATTGAAAACTCTCTTACTGAAATTTTTACTAGCAGTTTTCTGGCTACGCGCGAAAATGCAGTAATTTGTCACGCCTTTTTTAAAAGAAGGAAGAAAAAAAACAGTAGCTTTTTCCAAATCACCTTTGAATATATAGGCGCTTTCGGAAATATTATTAGTTTCTTTATCCAGCTCAACCATATTCTGTTTTGCGAAAAGGTTACGGTAAAAATCCAATATCTTTTCTTTAGAAAGGTCCGAAACATACTTAAAAAGGTAAACAGTTTCGCCCCCATTTTTATTGGAGCTTTTCTTTATCAGTTCGGTTCCGTAAGGCCTCTGGTAGCTCAAAGGTTTTCCGTAGACAAGGCTTGTTGAAAACATACAAAAAACACCGCTTAAAATCAAAACTTTTAGTTTCAGCATATTCTTTTATAAAGCTTTGCTAATTTTATAAAGAAGAATCATGACTAGCTTGGCCGCTTTCTATTTTACCACTCCCGCTGAAATCCGCTGTAGCTTGGCTTTGAACCGGAGGATAGACTGTAGGGATATCTATGTCTCCCCGCATACCTTTTATCGGACTGCCCATATGAAACTGTATATTAGTAGATTGAACCTGACGATTATGGTTGATATCGACAATATGTTTAATTATGTAGTCTTCGGATGAGTCTTTATTATCAAAATCCTGATCTTTTTCACCATCTAGGCCCTGTTTAGCTTGCTCTGCATAATTATTAGCCTGTGTCATTTCTGGATCCGCACTCTCCGCAAGCATCGTTTCACCTACCAAATCTTTGTCTGGACAACAAGTTGGACAGCCACATTCACCGCACGGCTCTACGCAAATAATGCCGCAGCAACCTTCCCCACAACAAGCTGAAGCACTGCGAAATACAGTTTCAGCATCTTGGCCTTCCATAGGAGAATTTGCCCACTGGCCCGGCACAGTGCCAGCAGCTTCAGCAGCATTAGAAGCGTGTTGTCTGGCATCTTCCAGCTTTTGTTTTACTGTATCTCTATCATCCTGGGCTATCTTTAACTTATAGCTATGAGCGTCATCAATACAAACAACAGCAGTAACGCTATGGAATCTAGCCGCACCGTCAACCCAGGAGAAAGTTTTGGGAACGCAGTTATCCAGAGCCTCGGGAGTTATCTCTGTTTCAAGAAACTGAGAATAACGCTTAGAGTTAATCTTTCCTAACCGATGGCTTATACCGCTGTTAGAAAAGTTATATATGTATCCGGCATAAAGAGCATTTTGATAAAGATCACTGGGATTTTTATCATCGTCATGGACCCTGGCTCTTACTGCCTCTATGAGCGCTTGATTTTCCTGAGCACCGCTAGGAACAACACCGTCTCCTGACTGCTCTTCATAATTTTCATCAACTTCTTTGAATCCATTTTTTATCAAAGAATCCATTTCTTTAGCAAATTGTTCAGCATTATAGGACGCCTCATGGGCTTTTTGAGCGGCAGTACCTACTATACTAGAGCAGCCTGAACAGGGTTGACAAGTTTGTGACTGGGATGTGGTTGAATCAGTGGTATATTCTGTATATACCCTGCTACTTGCATGGTTAAAGTGCTCATTATATTCTTGCTCAATGCTTTTCCAACTTTCCTTAAAGGTTTCATCACCACTTCCAGCATTAACATTGGCCACATAGTTAAAGGCATAAGCCATCACCGATGCCGCAGCCAAAGCCCCAGCATCAGCAGCATTATCGCTGTAGGTCTGGTCTTTGGCGACTTTGCCGATATTTACGGTAACAAAAGTTATAACGATTAGAGTTACTATGACAGATAAAAAGAAGATTGAAACTTGTGTTTTGGTTTCTTTGTTTCTGGGGTCAGGGGACTTTTTCATCTTTTATATTTCTACCTCTTTTTAGGGACAAGGTGCTGCCATGTATGTAGGCCAGAGAGCCTGACTTGAGCCGCCGGAAGCACCACTTGCGCTCACGCTTCTTGAAGGAGTTCCGGCCGTTTTTCGGCTTGCTTCATAAGTGATTTGCCTTGCCGGTACATGGGCATTACCCCAGGCCCAGATACCAACCGCTGCCCCTAAAAGAGCGGTGGCCGCAGCATAAGCTAAAACCGACTCTAAAACGCTTTGGGATTTTTTAAGTTTTTTCATTAGTCGCTCCCGCTTAAGCTCCTTGCGTCCCCTGAAACTCTACCTTGAGGATAGCGCCGTTCGCCTATCTTATAAGTCATAACTTCAGCAACAATTGCCGAGCGGGTTGAAGAAGTCTTTCCGTTATTATTGTTTACAGTGAGGTTGTCGGTTGTCGTGGTAAGATACATCGGGGTGATACCGCCACTAGAAGCCTCCTCTCCTAAATCATACTCT
>JBAYNQ010000083.1:0-5781 GCA_041678705.1 Candidatus Omnitrophota bacterium | reverse complement strand
ATGTGGATTTATAGCATTGTCCTTACTATTGTCGGCATAGACCTTCGCTTCCGCGCTGCCATCAAAAAAAAGATCCATCTTCTTATCTGAAGAGGTTTTCTTATAATATTTTATTCCCGGCCTAATTGTTGTTATGAAATCACTTCTGGCGTCATGGTCAGTAAGATAGATATTGTCATTATAGCTTTCGCCGACTATTGCATATGGGTGCGCATTGTCCAAAATCGCTCCTATTTTTTCCGCTCTCTCTTTAGCGCGTTGCTGAGCCCTCTGCTTTTCTAAACTAATTTTTCCAAGCGTTTTTATTTCAACATTTATATCGGCATCTATAAAGTATTTTTTTTTTAATTCCGCGTTTGCTGCTTCTTTAATTTTATCAACGCTTAATCCCTCGGCTTTTATATTACCTATTATTGGACAATAAATCTCTCCTTCTTCAGACACCTCTGCCGTCTCCCGCAAGGGAGGCCTGTTGAATGCTTCTATTACAATTTCTATTGTGTCTCCGGAATTTATCAGCTGTGATTGAGTAACTTCCTGAGGATAGCAATATGTAAAAATCAAAAGGCAAGGTATAATTAAAAATGCTACTCTCATTTTCTTTAGGTTTTTTGATTCTCGTGTTTTAAACCCTCTTGTACTTTTAAAATTTTCCTGTTTATAAAGCCCTGAGCCTCTTTATCTATATCAACAAACTCTACCGCCACATCAAACCCCGGAATACGTTTGAGCGGCTTAACCCTGACAACCCTGCAAGTCACCTTAATGGGCCTTTTGTAAACAGGAAAATTTACATCCAGCTCCACGATGCTGTCCGCGGGAATAGACTTCGAAGCATAAAAAAGCAACCCGCCGGCACTTATATTCTTTACAAATGAGAGTTTCTTGTCCGAATCTACAACTTTATATTTAACAAGATGATGCGCCTTTAGTCTAGTAAATTTTCTTTTTTCTTTTTTCTCCACTTTTTAAACACCTCATTTTTTAGCTAATACCCTAGGTATTTTTTTATTTCTTGCAAATACCATTTAACCTTGCGATAAGACGGTCTTAACTGTTCCACGCGAAGAAACTTTTCTCCAGCTTCTTCATAATTACCCAATGAGTACAACACAACTCCTAGATTATAACATGCGTCTACATACTCCTTGTTTATGCTTATGGCTTTCTCCAGAAAGCTTTTAGCTTCTGCATATTTTTGCTCCAGCCAAAGGATATAACCCAAATTATTATAAGCATAAGTAAACTGCGGATTTATCTTTATCGTCTCCCTAAATTGCTTGACAGCTTTTTGATACTCTTTCTCCAATAGATAAAGCGTCCCTAGGTCATAATGGAAAACATCTATCTGCGGTTGGAGATTAACCGCCTTTTCCAATGCGGTTATCGCTTCACTTATCATATCAAGATTATAATAAACAAACCCTAGGTTAGCTAAAACTTCTGCATCGGAAGGAGCAATTTCTTTAGCCTTTCTGCCCTCAACCAAGGCCGACTCAGAATTTTCTAAGAAATAAAAGGCTAAGCTTTTACCGCTATAAGCCAAGGCGTCTAATGGGTATACCTCCAAAGCCAAGTTAAATTGCTCCAAGGCTTCGCTGAACTTTCCTGCTTTTAAATACTTATATCCTTCATATAAATACTCGAACCCTACCCCTCGATACCTCTTCGCTATCAACGGCAGGATAGTCTCTTTGATGTACTCGCTAAGCTCGCTCGAAGGCGCTAGCTCTACAATTTTTCTAAAGGCTTGATAAGCCTTAAATTCATTTTTCAAATCATACAAATAAATATAGCCTGCCTGAAATTGACCGAGCTGGCTTAATTCTGATCCGGAATCCTTATCGAACTCTTCACTAAATTTGTCTAAGGCTTCTGTCGTACGTCCAATTTTATACAAACATACCCCTTCCTGGTAAGAAGCAAGTCTTCCTAAATTGTCAGGGAGTTTTTTCTTTATCTGACTGAATATGTTTTTTGCCTGAACATACTCTTTGCTTGCCATATCCACCAATCCTAAATATAGCTGGGCTACCAAGGCAGCTGAATTGTCTGGCATGACATTAATAGCCTCTCTGAGATAAAAACTAGCGTTATTCCAATCTTTAAGTTTTATATAGAGCTTTGAAATCTCTATATATTTAAGTTGTAGCTCTTTCCCATTATACGAAGAAACGCCTTTTTTAATTTTAGAGATTTGTCCTGTAATCACGCGGCTATTCTCTGTTCTGCCAAAAGGAAAAATATTCGCTGAAAGATTATCCAATGCTGCCAAAATAACCGGACGGGCCTTTTCTTTTTTTTCTGCGGCGGACATCAAAAAATTTCTTGCTATCTCTAACTGCTCACCTTCCGTGGCGCCGCTTATTATAGAATTGCCAAATTGGGTTTCGGCCAGAGCAACAGCATTCAATTCTTCAGATGCTAAGCTCATAATTAGAGCGTCGTCTAGGATAGCTTTTATTTCTTCTATCTCCGACAGACCACGAATATTTTTTAATTTTTTAATTGAGATCTTGAGGTTAACAAAAGATTTGTCGATAAGATAGTGGTTGTAACCTAGGAAAAAAATGGCCGCGGTAATAAAAGCTACTATTAAAGGATAAAAATGCTTAAAAAATGCTTTAATTTTCATTTAATTTTAGTATAACTATAAACTATATATTGTCAACAAAATAGCTCCGGTATTTTGCAACCGTTATACAATAAATTATCCACATATTTATAACCATGCTTGTCCAAACAGCCAAAGGATGCAAGACCAAACTGCCTTCGTATGAGTTTTCTACTATTAAAAAAGCTGGCTTTCCCAAAAGCATAAAAAGACCATTAAGAAAAAATGCACTATGAAAGGCCAGGGCAAAGAAAAAACTTGCTTGTCTACGCCTTTTAATAGCTACATAAAGAAAATATAGGAATAAAACCAACCCTACATGAATAAGGTTCGACATAAGCTGCGGCAGCTTTATCCCGAAAAATAACAGTTTAGTAGAATAAACAAATAGTGGTAAGGCGTAAAGCAATATCAAACAAATATAGAATTTCAAAACTATTGATATACCTAACATCCTATGCTCCAAGCTGTTATGCTTCATTGACAAAGCCATTTTGCTGTGTTATACTCAAAATGAGGAGGAAGTTTATGAGAAGTTTAATTTTAACTATAGCCATTATTTCGGGCATAGCCGCAATATGCTATTCCAAGGCCTTAGCGCCCAAAATTGACATAAACAAAGTTCCGGCTTCGCCAGTCACCGAACAATCTTCTCCAAAAACACTCAAAGACTTTGCTATTACAGGGCTTCTGCCCCCATTCATTGAGCAGGTTCGTAACTAAGTTTCTCTCCGGTCCACGATGAAGCAGCTTTTCTTTTGAGCCTTGGCTTTCTTTTTTAACTCTGCGGCTATATTGGTAACTTCGGCGTAACTGCTTATCTGTCTATGTTCATTTGTAACCCCTGCCATTGATATAGTCATAATCGGAAATTGCTTTGTATTGTTGTCACGATCAAGAGAAACTATGCAGCCTCTATCCAGGTCTGCTGATTCATACAAGGACCTCACTTTACAATCGAACTCCTTAATCGTAAAATCCGCTATCGCTTGCGCCGATTCCGGAGTAGTCAAAACCATAAAGTCATCTCCTCCTTCGTGCCCAACAAAATCATCGGAATGACCTTTTTCTCTAATAGCTTCCTTTAAAATGTTTGCGATTAATTTTATGGCTTCATCGCCCTTAAGAATTCCATATTTATCGTTAAACGCTTTAAAATTATCTAAATCCCCATAGATAACAATGAATTTTTTGTTTTGCTTTATCCTTTCCTCAATTTTTTCCATGATAATAATATTACCCGGCAGCTTGGTCAAAGGATTGGCGTTTTCAGCCTTATCTTTCATTTTCACCAATTCTTTCGTCATGAAATTAAAGCTTTCGGATAGTTCCTGGATCTCATCATTGGTATGGATATTTATTTTTAAATCTAATCGGCCAGAAGCAATCTTTTTTGCTGCTTCATTAACTATCTTTATCGGCCTTACAACTACATGGGAAAGAGCTGTTCCTAAAACAATATTTAAAAAAATCAGTATTAGCCCCACGCTTATCGCCGGCACATAAACCTGCCTTAATGCCTCTCCTATGTCGGCTAAAGAAAAATAAACTCTTGCAATTAAAGCCGTTTCATTATTTTCCGTCAGGAAAACATAAACAGAAAACAGCCTTCTTTTCTTATCGATTATCCCTAGACCTTCTATTTCTCCCGCAGCATCAATCTTTTCTATAACCGCATCATCATCACAATCCTTCTGGACTCCAGCTATGTTTTTCGTTGAAAACAAAACTCGCCCTTGCCTATCTAAAATGTAGGCTGCGGAAATCGCCTGAGAGTCTCTAAGAGAATTAACTTTTTTTTCGAACAGTTCCGTTTTCTTCTCTGTGGTTAATGGAAAGGTGGAAAGCTTATCCCATGTGTTTTCTAAAACAAGCGCGACCACCTTTGCTTCACGTTCTTTGTATCTATTAACTGTGTTTAAAGCTTGATAAAGTTGTATTGCTATGAATACACTTATAGTCAATACTGTAAATATGACCAGAAGCATTATTATACGACTTTTTAAAGTTAAACTTACCATGATTTATCCCGCTTGAGTAAAACCCGTAAAGCGCTAAAAAAAATGTCGCCTATTTCCTTAAAGGCTTTGGGCCTTTTCAGAAAATACCATATTAAAGCAGCGTGACTTTCAAAGTCTCCTCTTTCTTCTATTATTTTGGCATTTTTTTTATCGAAATCAAATATTCTTTTTACATCTGCGTCTGGAAGACACTGGAATATCTCTCTTGCCTTAAGTCCTATTTTGATTTCCCGGCTAAATCTGCCAGTCCAAATACGTGAGTAATTGGAAAACGCCTTTTTTACAATGCAGTCAGCGAGAATCTCCGCGGCCCGCATGCCCGCATATATGCCCCCATAAGTCAAAGGCTTAACACAAGAGGCGCTGTCTCCGACTAAAAACATTTTCTCTCTGTGTAGAATGTAGGAATAATTTAGAGGTACTATCCCGGCAAATTTCTCAATAACCTTCCCTTCAATCTTGCGATTATCTATGAATTTTAAAAGATCGGAATAGGGGTCTTGGGAGATCACCCCCACCCTGGCAACACCCTCTGTCTCAGGAACAATCCAATAGAAATAAGGCCTCTTTATATAGACTTCTACTAAATCTTTAAACTCAAAATTCCCTTTTATCCTGAACTGAACACCTTTTAAGTATCGTACCTGGAAACCTGGGTCAACAATCTGCCTAACTACTGAGTTTACGCCTTCGGCTCCCACGACGATATCCGCCTTAAAGTCCCCTTTGTCAGTTTCAACTATATAATCATTCTTTTGTTTCTCAATGCCGAGGCATTTAGTTCCAAATTTTACATCTAAGCTTTTCCCCAACTGTTTATCGAACTTTTCTCTGTCCACTACGTAGGCTACTCTCTCCTTTTTTAAAATAAATCTTTCTTTCCCCAAATTAATAACGGCGCCATTAATAACATTAAGGATTGTTTTCTGAGGAGGATTGACTTTCGCTTCACTAAAAACTTTTCCTCCCACCAAACCAGTACAATGAACCGGCCTACCAATCTCTTTATGCTCCTCTATAAGAACCGTGTCTATTTGTTTTTCTTTCAGGAGCCTTGCTAAATAACAACCTATGGGCCCAGCCCCGATTATAACAATTCTTTGGTTCATAAAGCACTTACCTTAACCATAGATTTTATGGAAATTT
>JBAYNQ010000082.1:0-5853 GCA_041678705.1 Candidatus Omnitrophota bacterium | reverse complement strand
TGTTACGGTTATCCGAAAATACGTATTGGCAAACAAATTCGTTCCGGTGCTCTGCGGTTCCTCATTGAAAAATAAAGGTATCCAGCATCTTCTGGATGCGGTCTGCGACTATTTACCTTCTCCCCTTGAGGCTGCTCAGGTTAGTGGGTTAGATTCACGCGATGGCCAACAAAGGAATTTAGAAATATCAGAAAGCGCTCATTTTTGCGGATTATGTTTTAAAGTCTTTACTGATCCTTTTGTGGGAAAACTGTTTTATACCAGGATATATTCCGGAAAAGTAAAAACATCCGCGTTTATTTATAATTCTACAAAACAGGAAAAAGAAAAAATTACTAAGATTCTTCGCATGCATGCTAATCATCAGGAGATAGTCAATGAGGCTAAAGCCGGAGATATAGTTTGTCTTGTGGGCTTAAAATTGACTACCACGGGGGACACTCTTTGTGATAACAAGAATTCTCTTATTTTAGAAGAGATAAAATTTCCTTTGCCGGTAGTTTCTTTGGCTATCGAGCCGAAAACAAAAGCCGACCAGGAGAAACTCTTCGATGCTTTAGGCAAGCTCGCTGATGAAGATCCTTCTTTCAAGGTTTCTTATAACCGCGAAACCGGCCAAAATATAATTTCCGGAATGGGGCAGCTGCATCTTGAGATTATGGTCGACAGGCTTGTTAGGGAATTCAATGTTGTGGCTAAAATTGGTAAACCCCAGGTTGCTTATAAAGAAACTATTACCCGCAAGGTTGAAGCCGTGGGTAAATTCGTTCAGCAAACAGGCGGCCGGGGCCAGTACGGACATGTGGTAATTCTAATGGAGCCTTTAGACAAAGGCCAGGGCATTGTTTTTGAAAATAAGATAAAGTCAGGGGCTATACCCAAGGAGTATATACCGGCAGTGCGTGAGGGCGTTAATGAGGCATCAGAAAGCGGTATCCTAGGAGGGTATCCGGTAGTAGATTTAAAGATAACGCTTATAGACGGTTCATATCATGAAGTAGATTCTTCAGAGCTTAGTTTCAAAGTAGCAGGAGAGATGGCCGTTAAAGAGGGCTTGCGTAAAGCTAACCCTGTTGTTCTTGAGCCGATAATGGACTTAGAGGTGGTGACTCCTAATGAATACGTTAGTCAGGTCATAGGAGACTTAAACGGACGCCGCGGCAGCATCTCTTCAGTTAAGGAGAGAAAGAGCCTGCGTATTGTTAAGGCCGATGTACCTTTGGTAGAGGTTTTTAATTACGCAGACGCATTAAGAAACTTGACACAAGGCCGTGCGTCTTATACAATAGAGCCTTCGTATTACGAGAAAGTTTCTCAAGAGTTGTTAACAAAAATATTGGGAGTATAACTAAGAGGTTGACTTAATTTCGATAATAATTCGAAATGGTCTTATTAAAGGAGGTGTGACATGGGAAAGGAAAAGTTTGTCAGAACAAAACCCCATCTTAACATTGGAACTATTGGACACGTAGATCATGGTAAAACTACGCTTACCGCCGCGATTACGAGTGTTTTGGCCGCTACTGGAAAAGCCAAAGCGTTAAAGTTTGACGAAATAGATAAGGCTCCTGAAGAGAAAGAAAGAGGAGTTACGATACAGATTACTCACGTTGAATACGAAACTGACAGCCGTCATTACGCTCATATTGACTGTCCGGGTCACGCTGACTATATCAAGAATATGATTACTGGTGCCGCTCAAATGGACGGTGCTATTTTAGTTGTGGCTGCGACTGATGGGCCTATGCCGCAAACTCGCGAACACATACTTTTGGCCAGACAGGTAAATGTTCCGGCGGTTGTTGTGTTTGTTAATAAAGTTGATGCTATGGAAGACACTGAATTAGTTGATTTAGTAGAAGAAGAAGTTCGTGACCTTCTCACAAAATATGAATTTCCCGGGAAAGATATACCTATAGTAAGAGGTTCAGCCCTCAAAGCGCTTGAGTGCGGTTGTGGTAAACCGGAATGTGCGGTTTGTAAACCAATTCTTGATTTAATGAAAGCCGTTGATGACTATATACCTACGCCAAAGAGAGATGTAGATAAGCCTTTTCTTATGGCGGTTGAAGACGTTTTTTCGATTTCCGGAAGAGGTACAGTTGTTACCGGAAGAATTGAAAGAGGAAAAGTTAAAGTGAGCGAAGAAATCGAAATGGTGGGTATCCGTCCTGAAATAAAGAAGACCGTTGTCACCGGAGTTGAAATGTTTCGTAAGCTTCTTGATGAGGGCCAGGCCGGCGATAATGTAGGTTTACTTTTGCGGGGTGTAGAAAAAGATGATGTAGAAAGAGGCATGGTTATGGCCAAGTCAGGATCTATTACTCCTCACAAGAAATTTAAAACCCAGGTTTACGCTCTTAAAAAGGAAGAAGGCGGCAGGCACACTCCTTTTTTCAGCGGTTATAGGCCCCAGTTCTACTTCCGTACCACAGACGTTACCGGTACGTGCAAGCTTCCTCAAGGGGTAGAAATGGTTATGCCTGGTGATAATGTAGAGCTCGAGGTTACGCTTATACAGCCGGTGGCTGCTGAGAAAGAGTTACGTTTTGCTATCCGTGAAGGAGGCAGGACAGTAGGAGCGGGGGTAATCACGGAGATTATTGAATAAATTTGAATCGATTTCAAGCGCTTCTTTGCGGAAGCTTGGCTAAGAGGCCGCAAGGAAGCGCTTAGAGTTAATAGCATGTTAAAATTACGGATAAAATTAAAGGCATTTGATCATAGGTTGTTGGATCAGTCTGCTCAGGAAATAGCTGAAGTGGCTCTGCGTACTGGCGCTAGGGTGAATGGCCCTGTGCCTATGCCAACGAAAAAGAAGGTTTATACGGTCAATCGTTCAACGAACATTGATAAGAAATCGCGTGAACAGTTTATGCTGGCCGTTCACAAGCGCATTATTGACCTGGATAACCCTACATCTAAGACCATTGATGCTTTACGGAAACTTAACCTGCCTGCCGGCGTTAACGTAGAGATAAAGCAGGAAGTTTAAAGACACAGATTCCGCAGATTTTTTACGCGAAATGTGCGGATAATGGGATATTTGTTGCATTAACGTGAGTAACTGTGGTGACCTAGGCCAGAAGGGTTAACAAGATTATTTAAGGAATAAAATGATTAAGGAAATTTACGGGAAAAAAATTGGTATGACTCAAGTTTTTGATGAGGCCGGAAATATGCTGGCTACTACTCTTATTGAGATAGAACCGGTTTATGTTTTGGAGAAGATAGAATACCCTTGTGGGACAAAGGTGAAGATTGGTTGTTTTCCGATAAATAAACTTAAAGCTTCCAAGGTAAAAAAACCGATTCAGGGATATTTTAAAAAGCTGGGAGTTGATTTCTATAAATACATCAGAGAAGTTACCCCCGAGGAAGGAGCGGATTTGTCTTTTGGGCCAAAGCCGTCAAATGGACCTAAGATTCAGCAAGAAGCTAAAGCTGTTTCAGCAGAGCCATTGAACTCTGAAGAAACTGTCAAAGAAGCTAAAGCCCAGGATTCAGCCTCCCAAAGCCAATCGGCAAAAGGAAAAGAAGAGATTAAAGAAACAAAGAAAGATTTAAAAGAAACGCTTGATCCTAGAAGAATAGGCGTAGAGATATTCAAAGAGGGAGACATCATTGATGTAAGAGCCAAAACTAAAGGTAAAGGATTCGCCGGAGGCATGAAGCGCTATGGCTGGGCAGGCCAGCCTGGCTCACATGGTTCAACTACCCATCGGCGTATTGGTTCAGCCGGCTCTTCAGCTTATCCTTCCAGAATAATTAAAGGTTTGCATATGCCGGGCCATATGGGCGATTGTTTCAGGACAGTCAAAAAACTTAGAGTCCTAAATATTGACAAAGACAAGAACATTCTTTTTGTCAACGGTTGTGTTCCTGGAAGCCGTGGTACAGTAGTAAAAATAATTAAAGTTTAGCAAGTATTTATCAAAAGCTACAAAGGCTATATATGGTTGAGAAAAAACAAAAAGCAAAGAAGAAGCCAAATCTTACCTTAGATGTTCTGAACAATAAAGGCAAGGCTATTGAAAAGATAAGCCTTGATAAAGAAGTTTTTGATGGCAAGGTTAGCCCGGCTCTTATACACCAGGCAGTGGTTGCCTATCAGGCAAATCAGCGTAAAGGGCTTGCCTCTACAAAGACAAAAGGCGAAGTTAGTGGCGGAGGCCGTAAACCATGGCGCCAGAAAGGTACCGGCCGGGCACGGTTTGGATCTTCACGTACGCCAGTATGGAGAGGAGGCGGAACAACTTTTGGTCCTAAACCGCATTCCTTCTACAAGGAACTTCCCAGGAAGATGAAGACATTGGCTTTAAAAAGTGCCTTGAATGAAAAACTAAGCACTAGCAGCATTATACTAATGGATGAGATAAAACTTGAGAATCATAAGACTAAAGGTTTTGTTGAAATCGTCAATAATATAAAATTGGATGGTAAAAAAACGAGATTTGTTGTTGAAAATCTGGAAAATAATATTAAAATAGCTTCTCGTAATCTTAAGAAAGCACTACTAACCAAAGCCAATGATATTTGCACGATAGAAGCGGTTGACTGCGAATACCTGGTTCTTACAAAAGCGGCTTTGCGGGTTATTGAAGAGAGGATCAAGAAGTGTCTATAGCAAAAAGCGTTTATTCAATAATAAAGTCTCCTTTGGTTACTGAAAAATTGACCCAAGATGCGGCCTATCGCAAATATGGGTTCTGGGTGGACAGAGACGCGAACAAAGTTGAAATAAAAAGAGCGATAGAAAAGATTTATAAGGTAAAAGTTGATAAGATTTCGGCGATAATGGTGAAAGGCAAGATGAAGCGATTGCGTTCTAATCAAGCCGGGAAGACAACTTCTTGGAAAAAGGCTATTGTCACGTTGAAAGAGGGTTTCGAAATAAAGCTTACTTAAAGGATAATTATTATGGGAATAAAAAGGTTTAGGCCAACAACGCCAGCATTAAGATTCAAGGCTATATCGGATTTTTCCGAAGTTACTAAATCTAGTCCCGAGAGGTCCTTGTTGGCTCCCTTAAAGAAAACCGGAGGCAGGAACAACAACGGCCGGGTAACTATGCGCCATAGAGGCGGCGGCAGTAAAAGAAAATATCGCCTAATAGATTTCAAGCGAGATAAATTTGACGTCGAGGGCAAAGTTATCGCTATAGAATATGACCCTAACAGGAGTGCGCGCATTGCTTTAATTGAATACCCTGACAAAGAGAGACGTTATATAATTTGGCCTGATAAGCTTGGAGTTGGTGATAGCGTAATCAGTGCATCTAACGCTCAGACAGACATCCGTCCCGGAAATACCATGCGTCTGGAACACATGCCTATGGGTACTTTTGTTCATAACGTAGAGATGGTTCCCGGTAAAGGAGGGATTCTAGTCAGAAGTGCTGGCAGTTGGGCCCAGCTTATGGCCAAGGAAAAAGGATTTGCCCAGTTAAAAATGCCTTCAGGAGAGATAAGGATGATTAAACTTGAATGTCTGGCTACTGTAGGCCAGGTCGGTTTGATAGAGCACTCTTCTTTTGTACATGGCAAAGCCGGTCGTGTTCGTTGGTTGGGACGGCGTTCTAAGGTCAGAGGCGTTGCCATGAATCCGATAGATCATCCGCATGGAGGCGGGGAGGGTAAAGCCGGCCAGGGTAATCCTCATCCGGTTACTCCTTGGGGTAAGCCTACTAAAGGCGCTAAAACCCGTAAACCTAAAAAGATTAGCAGCAAACATATTATAAAGAGGAGATCTAAGAAATGAGTCGTTCCCTTAAAAAAGGCCCTTTCATTAATCCAAAGTTGTTAAAAAAGGTTGAACGGGCTAAATCTTCAGGAGATAGGAAAGCCATAAGGA
>JBAYNQ010000081.1:0-5861 GCA_041678705.1 Candidatus Omnitrophota bacterium | reverse complement strand
TTTCTGTGGTCAGGGAGTTTGCCAAAAAGATTTCTTCCAAGTGCATTGTTATGGACGCTGAGCAAGAAAGCCTGCGGGTTGTTGCACGAAAAAAGCCGAGGATCTATACCTATGACTTTACTTTAATGAGAGGCGAAGATTTTTATCAGGATGCATCTTTGCGTGATTTTTCAATTAACACCTTAGCCGTTAATTTGTGTTCTGCCAGACGCTCTTTGATTGATTATTTCGGAGCCAAAAAAGATTTAAAAAATAAATTAATAAGAGTGGTGAAAGAGGAGGTTATACCCGGAGACCCTTTAAGAATCCTGAGAGCTTTTTCTTTTGCGGCAGGGTATGATTTTCGTATCGACCCGGCAACTCTAAAATTAATGGTCAAAGAAAAAAAACTTCTTAAAAAAGTTTCAAAAGAAAGAATAAGTGAAGAGCTTTTTAAAGTTTTTAGAGTCAAGCATTCTTTTGCGGTTATTAAAGAGATGTCCCGGCTAAAGATTCTTGACGAGGTGATTCCTCATATTTCCGGAATGCGCCGCATACGCCAAGGAGGGTATCATCACCTTGATGTTTGGGATCATTCTCTTGAAACTCTTCGTCAGTTCGAGCTTCTATGCAGCCGTCGCTTGAGTAAAAATAAGGATTTTCAGGATTATCTGGATGAAGAGCTAAGTTTTGGCCGCAAGCGGTTTCAGATTATTAAATTAGCCTGCTTATTGCATGATGCGGGTAAGCCTTTAGCTAAACGTAAATTAAATAAACGCACTGTTTTTCACACTCATGAAAAGATAGGAAGGGATTTAGCCGCAGATGCCTCCAAGTCCCTCAGGTTATCTTTTCGGGAGGAAGACTTACTCAAGAAACTTATTTTTTGGCATCTGCGTCCGGGCTATTTAGCTGATCAAGTTATCCCTTCCCAAAGAGCTATTTACCGTTTTTTTCGCGATACCAACAAGGAAGGTGCTGGGGTAGTGGCACTTTCTCTTGCTGATTGGCGGGCTACAAGAGGCCCTTTAACAGATGCTCTAAAACGAAAACGTCATGAAAAAATAATGCTTGATTTGGTCAAGAAACATTTCATAAAGCAAAAAAGTAAGCCTTTACCCAAGCTTACAGATGGTTACCAGCTGATGAAAGTTTTTAACTTAAGCAGTTCTCCTTTGATAGGAAAAATTTTAAAGAAGATAAAGGAGGAGCAGGATTTAGGTGTGATTTCTACCAGAAGCCAGGCCCTAACTCAGGCAAAGAAAATAATCAAAGCCTACTTGTATTCTCAGCGTGCGGGCAAGGTTAGCTAGGGGGGGGATGAACCCATGAATATTGACGGTATAGAGATAATCGTTCATCAAGGAGACCTGACTCAAGTTCCAAGTCAGGCCATAGTAAATGCCGCCAACAACCATTTTGTAATGGGGGGAGGCTTAGCGGGAGTTATTAAGCGCGCCGGCGGCCAGTCCATCGAAGATGAAGCTATAAAAAAAGGCCCGGTTGAGGTGGGAGAATCCATTATTACTTCTGCCGGAACATTGCCGGCTGACTATGTTATTCACTCCGTAACTATGGCTATGCCTGATTTTAGCAAAGGGGAAAGGTTTAGGACTGATGAAAAAATCATCAGAAAAGCCGCATGCAGCGCTTTGAGATGCGCCCAGGAAAATAAAATTTCATCAATTGCTTTCTGTGCTCTTGGCTGCGGCGTGGGAAGATTTTCTTATGAAGCGGCTTCGAAAATAATGGCTCAGGAAGTATTCAGATATATTCAGGAAACCCAAAAGCCGACCCTAAAAAAAATAATATTTGTTTTAAACGCCAAGGAACCGTTTGATATTTTCGAAAAAAATGTCGTTGATTATCTTGGGCATATGAATAAAAAAATACATAAGGGCCCTTTTCTTACGGTTGATGGTTTAATAGAGTACAAGGGAGGGCTGGTTATGATCGAGAGGAGTAACCCTCCCCTAGGCTGGGCCCTGCCCGGAGGATTCGTAGATTATGGCGAAAGCCTAGAAGAGGCGATAGTAAGAGAGATAAAAGAAGAAACCGATCTTGGTTTTACAGATTCCCGGCAGTTTAAAGTTTATTCAGAGCCTAAGCGAGATCCGCGTTTTCACACGGTTTCGGTAGTGTTTATAGGCCGGGGCAGGGGGGAATTAAAGGCAGGTTCTGACGCCAAAGGAGCCCGGGTCATAGAATTAAACTCTCTGCCTGAAAAAATAGCCTTTGATCACAGAAAAATAATAGGGGACTATTTAAACGCTAAGATTCAGGCGAAATAAATTACTTAATAGTTTAGTTTGCAGGCGATTTCTTTATGCATCAGATCTCTATCCGCTATCTAAAAAGCGTTGGTCCCAGAAGAGAGGCGGTATTTAACAAAATAGGCATCGCAACGGTCAAAGACCTTCTTTATTATTTCCCTTTTCGTTATCAGGATAGAAGATTTCCTAAAAAAATCAGCACTCTAAGGATAGGGGAATTTGCCGTTGTCAAGGCTACGGTTAAGGCGGTAGACATTAAAAGGTTCCCTTATTTCCTGCGTTCAAAAAAAGTAAAAAGTGTTTTCGAAGCTATATTAGAAGATGAAACAGGGTTCCTTAAGTGTGTGTGGTTCAACCAGGATTACCTCGCTGAGTCTATTAAGCCGGGAAGCCGGCTCATAGTTTGCGGAAAACTTTATTTTTCAAAAAAAGGTGCCCAGTTTATTTCTCCCGAGTATGAAATCTCCGGAAACCCTGATTCTTCCCCTGAGGCAAGGATAATCGGAGTATATCATACTCTTGAAGGATTGAACCAGAAATTTATAAGAAGGATTATCTCAGCGGCCATAAAGCAGTATAAGGCCAGGTGCGTTGACCCTCTGCCTTTTTATATCCGGCAAGAAAGAAATATAATAAATATTGCTAAAAGTTTTGAGGAAATCCATTTTCCTTCTTCCTGGCAGACGGCTCAGGCCGCCAGAGAGAGGTTTATATTTGAGGAACTGTTTTTTTCACAGATTTCAGTTTTTTTGCGTAAAGCCAAAAGGATTTTTCAAAAAAGTGTCAGTTTGAAAATGCAACAAGAAGACCTTGGCGCCATCGGCGATAACCTGGGTTTTGATTTGACCACCGGACAGCAAAAAGCAGTAAACCAGATTTTGTCCGATATAGCCAAACCTTATCCTATGCACAGGCTATTACAGGGGGATGTCGGCTGCGGAAAGACCATCGTTGCCGCCTTTTCCATAGGAGCCTGTTATGCCAGTGGATTGCAGACAGCTTTTATGGTGCCTACAGAAATCCTTGCCTATCAACACTTTGAGACTCTTAAACGTATGTTTGACCTGAAGACTCCGGCTTTTAGAGCTTTTGGAAACTCCATAAAAATTATAACCTCTTCTTTATCCAAAAGAGAAAGAGAGAGTATTTATGAGGGCTTAAGAGAGGGTGTCATAAAGGTTATTGTGGGAACGCATGCGTTAATACAAGAGAAAGTTAAATTCAAAAATTTAGGCTTAGTGGTTATTGATGAACAGCATAGGTTTGGAGTGGCCCAAAGAGCGCTACTTTCGGGTAAGGAGGCTTTAGTTCCGCATTGTCTCGTTATGAGTGCCACGCCTATCCCCAGGAGCCTGGCTCTTTCTCTTTATGGGGATCTGGATCTTTCAATAATAAAAGAAATGCCGCAGGGAAGAAAGCCGCCTGAAACCATGTGGGTTAAAGAGGATAGGCGGCAATGGGTCTATGATTTTCTGGAAAAGGAATTAAGGTTTGGGCGCCAGGCTTACATTGTGTATCCGGTTATTGAAGATAGTCCGGATGAAGAGCTTAAGTCATTGAAAATGATGTTCGAGAAGATTGCAAAAAGGTTTTCTGAGTTTAGGCCGAGAATGTTCCACGGAAAGATGAAGAGTGAAGAAAAACTGAAGGCGATTAAAGAGTTTAGAGAAAAAAAATCTCAAATTCTAGTTTCTACAACTGTTATTGAAGTGGGCGTTGACATAAAAGGAGCTACGGTGATGGTGATTGAGAATCCGGAGAGATTTGGTTTGGCTCAACTTCATCAATTAAGGGGAAGGATACAGCGGTCCGATAAACAGTCTTATTTCGTGCTTATAAGCAATAGCGACCTTTCCGAGAACGCTAATGAAAGGCTGAAAGTTATTTCTCAAACGCATGATGGTTTTGTTATCGCCGAAGAAGACCTAAAATTAAGAGGTCCAGGGGATTTCTTTGGTAATTTGCAGCATGGTTTACCGGATTTAAAGATAGCTAATCCTTTAAGAGACATGGATTTGTTAAAGCAGGCTCGTTCGTTTGCCCATAAGGTGATAAGAAACGATCCGGGATTAAACAAAAAAGAACATAGCTGTATAAACGAGTACCTTAATAAGTGAAAATCTACGATAACCGAGAGGCATCATGAAGATTTTGGGCGGCCAATATAGGAGTAGACAGATAAAGGTTCCTTTTGGTATCCGTCCGGTTTCCTTAAGGGTTAAAAAAGCCTGTTTTGATATTTTAGCAGGAGAATTACCGGGGACAAGAGTGTTGGATCTGTTTTCCGGCTCAGGCTCCTTGGGGCTGGAGGCTCTTTCGAGGGGCGCCGAACAGGCAGTTTTTGTCGAAGCGAAAGCCTCCTGTGCGGATGCTATCAGGAAGAATATAGCTGCCTTAGGGCTTGGGTCCAAATCAAGGGTTTACCAGAGAAAAACTCTTGAAATCATTGAATATTTTTTCAAACAGGGCGAGAAGTTTGACTGTCTTTTTATGGATCCGCCTTATTACAAGGGCATGCTTAGAAAAGCCTTGCAAGCTTTAGAAGAGTATGATATAGTAACACCTTCCGGTTATGTCGTAGCCTTCGGTTACATTAAAGATGAAATTATTGAAGAAAGTAGGGTTTTGTCTCTCATAGATAAGAGAATCTACGGTCAAACCATTGTTTTGATATATAGAAGACAAGCAATTGTAGAGCCATATTAACAAAGGGAGCATGCCGCAGGGCATAGAAAAATAAAGCGATGAAAGTGGCTATTTGTCCGGGAACATTCGACCCGGTTACTAACGGTCATATAGACATAATAAAACGTGCCGCGGCTATTTTTGAAAAAATTATAGTTGCTGTCGCCGAAAATACTTCCAAAAAGACCCTTTTTTCCTGCCGAGAGAGAGTCCTCATGGTACGTAAAGCGACTCAGGATATTGCAGGCGTTACGGTAGAGGAGTTCAGTGGTTTGGTGGTTGATTTTGCCCGTAAAAAGGGAGCCAAGACTATAATCAGGGGCTTAAGAATGATCTCCGATTTTGAGTATGAGTTTCAGATGGCTCTGACTAATCGAAATTTGGCGCCTGACATTGAAACAATTTTTTTCATGCCGCATCCCAACTATTCTTACATATCTTCTCGGCTCATAAAAGAGGTAATATCTTTAGGCGCAGATTTACGTCAATTTTTACCTGCGGAAGTTATGGAGACGCTTAAGATAAAGCTCAATGAAGATAGCGATCGATGAGATAGTCGATAAAGTAAGGCTGCAGGAAGATGTCCAGGCCCGAAGCTGGAATTTAGACAGCGAAGATGTCTTTTTTGTGGGAGACATTCATATTGACTCTGCGTGTGAAAAAATCTCAGAAAGCCTTACGGTTAATGCCGACATAAGCGTTTCATGTAAAGCTGTCTGTTCCAGATGTCTTAGAGAGGTGGAGCAAAAAAAGCATTACGATTTTCATAAAAGTTACAACCTGTCAGAGATAGGAAAAGAACTTGATCTTGATAATGATATCCGTGAGGAAATACTTTTGAATTTCCCGATGAAAATCCTTTGTTCTGAAAATTGCAAAGGCTTATGTCCCGGTTGTGGAGTTAACCTGAATGAGGGAGAATGT
>JBAYNQ010000080.1:0-5909 GCA_041678705.1 Candidatus Omnitrophota bacterium | reverse complement strand
ACGATAGGTTTGATAAATATCCAGTATGCTATTTGCGGTGATAAGGTCTATATATTGGAAGCAAACCCCAGGGCTTCCCGGACAGTGCCTTTAGTTTCAAAAGTAACCGGTATACCCATTGCTCGTATAGCGACACATATTATGCTGGGCAAAAAAATAAAGGATTTTAAACAACTGAAGAAACAGGCTTTTAATTATGTGGGTGTTAAGGAGGCGGTGTTCCCTTTTAATATGTTTCCTGAAGTGGACCCGTTGTTGGGGCCGGAAATGAAAGCAACCGGTGAAGTTATGGGTATGGCGGCTACTTTTGGCCTGGCTTTTTATAAAGCCCAGGAAGCAGCCGGGTTAAAACTTCCTACTCGGGGCAATGTGTTGCTTACGGTTACCGACAAAGATAAACAAAGCCTTTTGCCAGTCGCCCAAAAGCTCAGCAGTCTGGGCTTTAAGATTTATGCGACTTCCGGCACCGGGCTTTTCCTGAAAGAAAACGGTATTGAAACTACTGAGATAAAAAAGATTCACCAAGGAAGGCCAAACATAGCAGATGCTATCAAAAACAAAGAACTGCAGCTTATTATAAATACCCCCAGCGGCAGCCTTTCTAAATATGATGACAGCTATATTCGAATAATGGCCATACAGCACAAAGTCTCCTACATCACAACTATGGCTGCTGCACGGGCAAGTGTTGAGGGGATAGAGGCGGTAAAAAATGGGGACCCGGAACCAATGGCCATACAGGACTATTACAAGAGCAATAAAGAAAAGCTTTAAGTTATAAGCTATAAGCCGTAAGCTATGGTGAACTGGATGAATTAGCTGGGAAATAGGAAAACTGAAAATGAAAGAGCACAAGAAGCTAAGAACATAAAAAGGGAAGGGATGTGATGTTAAACAAAAATCAGATCAGTACGTTGATCCAAAATGAAAAGCTCATAGAGAATTTTATTTCTCTGGATAAGCAACTTACCCCAAACGGGTTTGATTTAACCGCCGGGGGGATTTTTGTGTTTGAGGATGCCGGGACTCTGGATTTTTCTAATTCCCAAAGAGTGGTCCCAGCCGCAAAAGAAATTAAGCCCGCCAGAGCTTCCAACGAAGATCCTTATGGCTGGTGGGAGCTCCCAAAAGGTGCCTACAAGGTAAAGACAAATGAAATTGTTAATCTACCCAACGATCTTGCCGCTTTGGCTTTCACCCGCACATCCCTGTTACGCATGGGGGTTTTTACCCAACACGGAGTTTGGGACGCCGGCTTCAGAGGCAAGGGAGAATTTATTTTGATTGTGGGCAATGATACCGGGGTTAGAATAAAGGAAAACGCTCGTTTGGCTCAGCTGGTGTTTTTTCCAGTAAAAGAGACTCAAGGTTACAGTGGTGTGTATAAAAATTTAGCTTAGGGCAAAAAATGGCAGAAGGCAAATTCGATTACCAAAGTTTTTCTCAAGAGCAAGAAGGCTTGGATTTTGGCAAGATGAAAAAGTGCCCTCATTGTTCTAAGCCGATTCCGGGAGATGCCATAAGTTGTTATTACTGCGGCAAACTGATCGACGATAACGATTCAGCCCGGCCGGCCTGGTTTGTCTGGACAGCCATTGCCATCGTTGTGGTGTTTTTCCTATTTTTCCTTCTGTTTCTTTAAAAAACGATGAGAATCCTGCGAGTCCTTACAAATAAGAAGGCAGAATTTATAGACATCACCGCAGCCGTAGCAGGAGCCGTCTCCGAAAAAGCTACTACATTCGGGCTATGCTGTATTTTTTGCCCTCATACAACCGCAGCTTTGACCATAAATGAAAATGCTGATCCTTCGGTTACGCGGGATATATTGACCTATTTGGAGGAAGCCATTCCCGCCGGAAACAGCTTTTCGCATCAAGAAGGAAATTCCGACGCTCACATAAAAAGTTCGCTTTTTGGAAACAGCCTTACGGTTGTAATCGAAGACGGACAACTTAAGCTGGGTACTTGGCAAGGAATTTATTTTTGTGAGTTTGACGTTCCCCGCAAAAGACAAGTTTATGTAAAAACAATAGATTCCGACAGCCGTGCCTGTTCAGCCGAAGATTTGTCAAGGCGGGGATAACTACACAGAATTTTGCGGGACCAGCATTTTTTAAAAAGAGTTTATTGCTT
Source organism: Candidatus Omnitrophota bacterium (assembly GCA_041678705.1). Classification (GTDB taxonomy): domain Bacteria; phylum Omnitrophota; class Gorgyraeia; order Duberdicusellales; family 4484-171; genus JAQUWY01. The sequence continues at coordinate 3,773 of JBAYNQ010000080.1, read as the reverse complement.
TAAGTTTCAGATTTGAAATTTGTTTAGGATTTAGAATTTAGAGATTAGAGCTTTTTCTGGAGATAGTTTAAAGGTAGAAGATATGCCCGAATTACCGGAAGTTGAGACAATTAAGCGCGAATTAGAAAAGGCGGTTGTAGGTAAAAAAATTACAAAAGTTTCTATTATTAATCCGAAGGTGATCAAGGAACCTTCTCCCGCAAAATTTAAGAAAGCTATAACCAGAACAACAATCAAAGGAATTTTACGAAAAGCAAAATTATTAATAATTGAATTATCTAACGGGAAGTTTTTGACTGTTCACTTAAAGATGACCGGCCAGCTAATTTATCCGGGCCAGGGCTCAAAACTTGCGAGAGTTGTTTTCAGCCTGTCTTGCGGGAAAAATTTGGATTTTAATGACGGCCGGCTGTTTGCGGAACTGCGGCTGGTCGACGATTGGCAAAAGTTAAAATTTATTCAGAGGCTTGGCCCAGAACCTTTTGCTTTGTCCCCGGAGAGGTTTCGAGAGATGCTGAGCTCTAGGAGGACAAAAATTAAACCTCTTTTACTGGATCAGACATTTATCTGTGGCGTAGGGAATATTTACGCTAATGAAGCGCTGTTTCGCGCAAAAATTAATCCAGGGACCCCGGCAAACAGCTTATCCGCCGCAGCCTCTAAACTTCTTCTGGATGAGCTGAAAAATACGCTTAAAGAAGCTATACGGTGCAAAGGCTCTTCGGTGGATCAGTATGTGCAGCTTTCCGGGGCCCACGGCAGTTACGTAAAATATCACAAAGTTTACGATAGGAAAGGCAAGCCTTGTTTTAGGTGCAGGACTCGTATTGAGCGAATCAGCTTAGGCGGCCGAGGCACATACTTCTGTCCGCGCTGCCAGAAATAACCCGCGATAAATGACAAAAAACTCACGGCACTTAAACTCATCCCAAACCGCAGCTACCTTAACGCAGGCCCCGTGCGTTTTGCTGGAGACACTTTCGCTTGATGCAGAAAATAAAAAATCTTTTTTGTTTTATGAACCGGTAGACACGCTAGTGTTTAATAGCGGCGATAGCCCGAAAGGATTCTTTAAAAGAATCGATAATTATTTAACCAAGGGTTTATGGGTGGCCGGATATTTTACTTACGAGTTCGGATATTTTCTGGAAAAATCTTTAAGTGACTTTTGCCATAAGGGCAGGTCTCCGCTGGTCTGGCTGGGGGTATTTAAGGCTCCGGAGATTTTTTCAAAGAAAGGCCCCTTGTTAAAGAGAGAATTCCTGCAAGATCGGGCTCAGACTTTTTATGAGGTCAGAAACGTAAAACCGGATATCGGCCCAAGAGAATATTCTGCGAAAATAGCCCAGATAAAAGAATACCTATGCCAGGGCCTGACATACCAGGTAAATCTCACCTTCAAAGTAAATTTCGATTTCTATGGATACGCCGCCGGCCTCTATTCAGATTTAAAAAAGAATCAGCCTACTGTTTATACTGCCTTTATCGATACCGGCCCGCGGCAGGTTCTTTCTTTTTCTCCTGAGCTTTTTTTCCGCCAGGATAAAAAAACTCTCCTTGCCCGCCCCATGAAAGGAACCATAAAAAGAGGGTTGAACTATTCCAAAGACAAGAAGTGTATGGAAAATTTATTAGAAAGCGAGAAAGACAGGGCCGAAAATATTATGATAGTCGATTTACTGAGAAACGATTTAGGAAGGGTTTCGGCTAAGGTGAGGGTTCCAAACCTTTTCCAGATAGAAAGGCATAAAACTCTGTACCAGATGACTTCTACTATATCGGCAAGACTCAAAAATAAAATAGCAACGCAAGAATTATTCACTTCGCTTTTTCCCTGTGGTTCGGTTACCGGTGCACCCAAAATCCAAACTATGAAAATAATAAAAGAACTTGAAAATAAACCCCGAGGCGTTTACACTGGCGCTATAGGCTATATGTCTCCTGACAACAAGGCTTGTTTTAATGTGGCCATACGTACGTTAGAAATACATAAGGGCAGAGGCTCTCTGGGCGTAGGCGCAGGCATAGTGTATGATTCTGTGTCCAGCCGGGAATATGAAGAAACACTGCTGAAGGCAAGGTTTTTTACTGATAATAACCAACATTTTCATTTAATCGAAAGCTTACTGCTGGATGAGGGCCGGTACTGGTTTCTGGATGAGCATTTAAGGAGGCTGGCGAAATCTTGCCGGTATTTTGGTATTCAATATGATTCTGGGAAACTAAAAAGAAAGCTACAGACGCAAATAAAATCCGGCAGATACAAGGTTCGTATCCTAGTCTCCCGGAGGGGGCATACAAAGATAAAAGTGGTGCCTTTGGCAAAAGCAAAGCCCAGCGTTAAGGTGCAGGTAAGTTCTCAGACTACAAATCCTGAAAATATTTTTCTATATCATAAGACAACCCGCCGCCGGCTCTATAATGAACAAAGGAAAAATGCTATTAGCGAAGGGTTTGATGAAGCGCTGTTTATTAACGCAAAAGGCGAGTTTACAGAAGGAACCATAAGCAATATTTTTATTTCTTCCGGAAAACTTTTGTATACTCCGCCTATTTCCTGCGGTCTCCTGCCCGGGGTATTGAGGCAGCACCTTTTATCTTCGGGACGGGCTAGAGAGAAAACACTGCGTTACAAGGAAGTTTTTGGTGCCGATAAAGTATATCTGGGTAACTCCGTCCAGGGTTTAAGGAAAGTTTCAAAAATAACCTTCAAAGACAAGGAATTGCGAAAGAAATTGAGAAAAGCTCAACCTCTGGTAAAATAAGTCATAATGAAACAGACAGCTAAAAATATTATCGTCAGGGTTAAAGAAATAAAAAAGCTTAAACCCGATGTATTTCTGCTGAGATTTACTTCTTCTTATATAAGTTCTAAGGCTTCTCCAGGGCAGTTCCTTCATTTTAAAATCAAGCCCGTTCTCTTAAGAAGGCCATTAAGTATCCACAGGGTTCAAGGCAAAGATATTTTTATTCTTTTTAGAGTCAGGGGTAAAGGCACAGAAGCGCTATCGAGGTTAAAACCCGGCGGGATTCTGGATGTAATTGGCCCGCTGGGCAAAGGATTTTACGCCCCACGTCCTGCGTCTAATGTTCAACATATTCTTATAGCCGGCGGCCTCGGTGTGGCGCCATTAGTTTTTTTAGCAAAAAAACTAACGGAAACCAAAGACCCAAAACCAAAAAATCAAAATTTAATATTACTGGGAGCAAAGACAAAAAAAGAAGTATTGTGCGAGAAAGAATTTAAGGATTTAGGCTGTAAGGTTTATGTTGCTACCGAAGACGGCTCCAGAGGCGACAAAAGTACCGTTGTCGCCTTACTGAAAGGTATTTTGCGACCTGCGACCTGCGACCTGCGATATACGATATATGCCTGCGGCCCCAAAGAAATGTTTTACGCGATTCATAAGATTATAAAAAAATACCCTCAGGTGAGTTGCCAGGTGTCCTTTGAACAATTTATGGGCTGCGGCCTGGGAGTGTGCCATGGATGTGTGATCGAGACAAAAAAGGGGTATAAAAAGGTTTGCAAAGACGGTCCGGTATTTAATTTAAAAGATATCTTTTAAAACATTTGGGGTCAATTTAATCTATGCAACATGTCTCTACACATTTCGTAAAGCGCATTTCTATCTATTTCAATCTTGTAGAAATACGGTAGAAATATATGGAAATACATAGAAATAAATCATAAACAGATGGCCGCCGGGAGGTAATTATGTGGTATTTATATTTAATTTTGGGATTTGGCGCCGGCATTTTTAGCGGGTTTT
>JBAYNQ010000079.1:0-5989 GCA_041678705.1 Candidatus Omnitrophota bacterium | reverse complement strand
CAACTATCGGGCAAAAGTTTTTTGATCTCAGAAAATTTAAAATCGCAAGAAATCGTATAGAACGCGCTTCCGCTTCCGGTCATTCTAGTTTCAATACCTCGCTTAAGCATTAGATTCCTGGCACTCTCAAGCTTCTCGTAGACCGAGAACGCTCCTTTTTCCAGAACGTTAAAAACGTTTTTTTCTATCAAAGAAACGTCTCCCCTTCTAAGGGCATACTGCAATATCTTAACATTATTAAAAAAATTTGTCAATTTCGCCCTTGTGTTTCTATAGACCTCTTTTGTCGAAACCTTGATATCCGGCCAAACGATAAAATGCTTGAATATCCGGTCTGTATTAAAAGGTGAAACCTCCTCTCCCCGGGAGCCTAAAACCGCGAAATTGCTTTCCGACAGAAAAAAATTTACGTCACTGCCTAAAATAGCCCCCAAGCTATATAGTTTCTTTAGGCTTATTTTTAATCCTAAAAGATCTCTGAGGGCTAAAAGGGTGCTGGCCGCATTGGAAGAACCTCCTCCCAGGCCTGAACCTATTGGTATATTTTTTTTTAGAAAAATACGAAAGCCAAAGGGAATTTTGTAGGTTCCTTTAAGCAGATTTATAGCCTTACAAACCAGATTCTCGTTAGTCTCCAAGCTGCTATCATTGGAAGAAATACTCACTTGCGTCCCGGAAGTTACTTCGATACTTATCTTATCCGAAAGAGATATCCGTTCAACAACGCTATCAACAGCATGGAACTCGCTGACAACACCCGAAAGCCGTTGCCTTATTTTGCCCGTTATATTAAGGTAAAGATTTATTTTGGCAGGACTCAATATGCTAACTTTGCTGCCGCACAAGCTTTTTCGCTTTTTCAGCGATACTATGAGAGGTGAGACCATAAAAATCCAACAACTCCTGAGGCGTACCAGACTGGCCGAACCTATCTTTGATACCTATGGGTTCGACGCGAGTAGGACACCTCCTGGCCAAAACTTCTGAAACGGCCGAAAAAAGACCGCCGATTATCTGATGCTCTTCGCAAACAATAATTCCCTTGTGGCTGGTGGCTATATCTACAATCAAATCTTGGTCTATAGGCTTGATAGTGTGTAAATTGGCTACTGTCGCCGAAATCCCTTCTTTTTCTAAAAGCACTCGGGCACCCAGCGCTTCCGTGACTGTAATACCACAGGCAACGATGGCGACATCCTTACCTTTTTCAAGAATATATCCTTTGCCTAAAACGAATTCAGCTTTATTTTTTATAGTTTCCACCTTTGCACGGCCTAACCGGATATAAAACGGCCCGGGATTTTCGTAAGCCGCGATAACTGCCGAACGGGTTTCTGGCCCGTCACAGGGAACAATTATTTTCATATTGGGTATCGCCCTAAAAAAATTAATATCTTCTAGAGCTTGGTGCGAAGCTCCATCCTCGCCTACGGTTATGCCCCCATGAGTAGCAACTATCTTAACGTTAAAATTATTGTAACAGATCGAATTTCTGACCTGATCCAATGCTCTTGCAGTAGCGAACATAGCAAAAGTCGAGGCAAACACTATTTTACCACAGCTGGCTAATCCGGCAGCTGAAGCCATCATATTTTGCTCGGCTACTCCAAAATTAACAAATCTGTCGGGAAATTTATCCCTAAAAAAAGAAGTCCGGGTAGAACCGGAAAGGTCGGCATCTAGAACCACCACCGAAGCGTCACGGCTTCCCAATTCAACCAAAGTATTCCCATATACATCTCTAGTATATTGCGCTTGACTCATGTTATTATCCTATCGCTTATGCTTCTCAATCTAGCTTTCTCTCTTCTTTCTCAATCCCTTCCAGCTCACTTAAAGCCACCGCTCGCTCTTTCTCTGTTGGCGCCCTTCCGTGGAAATCAGCCACATGCTCCATAAATGATACACCCTTACCTTTAACAGTATGGGCAATTATAACCGTAGGTTTAAGCTTTATAGACTTAGCTTCTTCAAATGCCAGCAAAATTTCCTCTATATTATGGCCATCACATTGAACAACATGCCAGCCAAAAGATTCCCATTTGTTCGCTAAAGGCTCAAGGTTCATTATTTCTTCAGTCCGGCCGTCAATCTGAAAACAGTTATGGTCTATTATGGCACAGAGATTGTCTAGCTTAAAATGGGCACATGCCATTGCCGCTTCCCACACATTGCCTTCCTGGTTTTCTCCATCCCCCATCAAACAATAAACTCTCCAGTCTTCTTTATCCATTTTAGCCGCCAAAGCCATGCCCAAGGAAACTGAAAGCCCCTGCCCCAGGGAACCGCTGGCCACTTCAATGCCCGGGGTTCTGCCATCAGGATGGCCTTGGAGCAAAGAACCGAATTTACGTAAGTTCATAAGCTCTTTAATAGGGAAATAACCGCTTAAAGCCAGCGCCGCATAAACCACTGGGCAACAATGGCCTTTGGAAAGATGGAATCTGTCACGTTGCGGCCAGGTTGGATTTTTAGAGTCATGGCGCAAAACGTCGAAATAAAGACAAGCAACGATTTCGGTTGACGATAAAGACCCTCCGGGATGGCCGCTTTTGGCCTCAGCCAGCATTTTAATTATCAGCTTACGGATTGAGTTAGCCTTATTTTTTAACGCTTTTACCCTGCTTTTCATAATTTTCGATTTTTTCCTGAAGCTTCTTGTAATCCGGAAAATTTTCTAAACCCTGGTTATAATAATCAAGGCCTTTTTCTTTTTCTCCGATGGCAATATACAAATCTCCCAGATGTTCGTAAATCTCAGGGTCCTTTATATAGGTAATAGATTTCTCCAGATACTCCCTGGCCTTATTAAAATCTCCTTTTTTATAATAAACCCATCCCAAACTATCCATATAGGCTCCATTATCAGGCTCTTTATCAATAGCTTTCAGGATCATCTCTTCAGCTAAATCCAAATTCACCCCCTCCTGAGCATACACGTAACCCAAGGAGTTAAGCAGGGGCGCGTAAGAATCGTCTATTTTGAGTCCTTTTTTCCAGATATCTACCGCTTCATCGTGCTTGCCGGCGTCTTCGTAAAGGTAACCCAACCAGAAATAGGCTGTAACGTGCTTAGGGTTAATTTCGATAATCTTCTTGTAAACTTCCATGGCTTGCTGAGGCTTTTTCTTGTAAAAATAAAACTGAGCCAGGTATTCAGATATGCCTATATCTTTCGGCTTAGCTTCATGAGCTTTTTCCAGAAAAAACTCATACTCTTCTTCCAGCTCTTTATCTTTCTGAGCGTAAGAATAAACAAATATCAGGACCAAGGATACATCCAGATTGTTCGGATCAATTTCTTTTATTTCCAGAAGAATATTTTCTGCTTCATCAAACCGCCTCATGTTGATCAGAACAGTAGCGATTTTTAGGCGTATATGGATGGATTCTGGATCTTGAGCCCTGGCTTTTTCCAGAGCCTTAAGCCCGGCGGGATAATCTTTTCTTTCAACGTAAGCTAACCCTTTGAGGTAGTTACTATAAAGCTGAGTGATAGCTTTTTGGTTCTGAGCAAAAGACATAAGAGGAGATGCGCAAAGAATTATAGCTATCAGCAATACTCTCATTGATGATTATTTCGATTTATGTCTTTGTTTTTTTCTTCTCTTTTTAAACCAGTGTCTTTTCACTTTTTTAAGTTTCTTTTTTCTTCCACACGGCATAATTCACTCCATTCGTATCGCTACGCTAATCTGCGTATATTAATAAACCACCTTATTCAAAGGATACTCTATGATTCCCTGGGCACCATTTTCTTTTAAAAGAGGCAGAAGTTTACGCACTTCTTTCTCTTCCAGCACCACTTCACAGGCAACCCATCCGCTTAAAGTCAAAGAAGAGATAGTCGGCCGCTTTAACGACGGCAATAGAGAAAGTATTTTTTCAAGATTGGATTTCTTAACATTCAATTTCAGTCCGACCTTATCTCTTGCTTCCAAAGCCCCCTTTAACAGTAAAAGCACGTAATCCATCTTTTTCTTCTTCCAGGTATCTTGCCGGTAAGAAGTTTTATTGGCAATAAATTGGGTCGTTGAAAAGCAAATAGTAGCTATTTCTTTTAAGCCGTTAGCCTTTAGGCTCTCGCCAGTTTCAGTAAGGTCAACTATAGCATCTACAAGGCCACTTTTCACCTTTACTTCAGTAGCGCCCCAGCTGAATTCCACATCCACGTCAATGTTCTTTGATTTAAAAAATTTATTTGTATATTTTACTAATTCGGTGGCTATGCGCTTACCCTTTAAGTCTTTTAATTTCTTTATTTTGGAATCATCCCTAACCGCGACTACCCAGCGAACAGGATTTAATGTCCTTTTGGCATAAAGCAATTCTGCCAGGCGCAAAACATTTGAGTTATTTTCTAAAATCCAGTCTTCGCCAGTAATGCCGCAATCAAGGACTCCTTCCTCCACGTAGCGAGACATTTCCTGGGCACGGATAAGCACGATCTTCACCTCCGCATCGTCCACAGAAGGAAAATACGAGCGTGAGCTTACATATATATTGAAACCAGCCATACGGAAAATCTCTAAAGTTTTTTCCTGCAGGCTTCCTTTTGGTATACCAAGAGTTAATGTTTTCATAATTCCTCCAAAGATTCTCAATTATACAATGGGTAGTTTGTAAAGTAAAGAAAAATATTGCCCTGGCCTCTCATTGAAGTATTTATTGTCAGCTTTATAAGCGTTTATTTAAAAATAATTCATGCCGCCTGAAGCGTTGTGGCCTGCGTATTTTTCATTACGCGCCTGTAAGCGTTTTCCCATCTTTCTCCCTAACTCCTTGAAAGATATAACGTAAAATGTTACGCTTAGGTATGGGTTCCCTGTTTTGAGGGAGCTAAGGCCACGGACCCTCTCCCTGTATTGGGAGGGGGCCTGTATTATTATTAAATAAGGCTTCTAGTTTGCCTCTTCATTGTCGCTTACCCCACCCAGCCTCATGCCAGTAGGTTATCTTGACTATTTAGCAAAATGCAGTTTACCGCTGGAGTTTTTCCCAACCGAATCCAAAAGTCACGTATAAAGAACGCAGTATAAGCCATACATCCAGAAAAAAGCTGCGCTCTTGAATATACCGCAAATCATATTTGACTTTTTGATTATTAGGCACATACTTATCTAGAAAAATCTGGGCTAATCCGGTTAAGCCGGGAAGGACACCGGAACGCAAAGCCGCTTCGTCAGCATTGAGCAGTTCTACCTCGCAAGGCATAATCGGCCTGGGCCCGACAAAAGACATCTCACCTTTTAATATATTAATAAGCTGCAGCGCCTCATCCATTGCCGTAGCTCTTAAGAATTTCCCTATTGGTGTAATCTCTACTGTGGTTTCACCCTCTTTTAACTTATAGCTGGGTATTTCCTTAGAACTTTTTCTCATAGAACGAAACTTGAAGATTTTGAATTCCTTGCCGTTCAACCCTACTCTTTTTTGCTGATAAAATACACCTTTGCCGTCTTCAAACCAAATCAAAAAAATGAAAAGCGCAAAAAAAGGCATGAGAAAGAATAAGCCGAGCATCGAAAGGGTTATATCTAAAATTCTCTTGGCATTATATCCGGGCATAAAATTCTCTGCTTCTGGCTAAAGACGCACCTTAATAACCTTTGGCTTTAAAAACTAGCTCTATGGTTTTAAAAATTATCCACACATCATAAAGCAACAACCTGTCGGCAGGATAAGTTAAAAACTTCTCGTAATACTCAGCATCCATCTTGTCTCCATCTCTAGGCATTCCCTTAGTAACAGCCACCGAACCGGTAAGCCCACTGCGCATGACCTTTCTATAGCAGGCTCCTCTTTTAAGCTCTTCTTCGTATACCCGAGGTGGATGGGCCCTTGGCCCGACAAGGCTGATATCGCCTTTTAAAACATTAAATAGCTGAGGGAACTCATCGAGGTAAAATTTCTTCAATATTCTTCCGGTAAAAGTTAGGTTTTCAGGATTATGCTGAAATTCGGAGAAACTATAGGTACCCGGTATTTT
>JBAYNQ010000078.1:0-6042 GCA_041678705.1 Candidatus Omnitrophota bacterium | reverse complement strand
GATAGCCTTTCTTTGCTAAAGCTTTTCTGCATGAGGCAGAAACGTATCCCGATTAATTTTGAGATAATCGCCTGCTTTGTGGATACCAGTTTTGTTGAGTTGGATAGGCCGGCTCTTTTTGAATATCTTGACTCCTGCGGGATTAATTATACAGTTAAAAAATTGGAGTTGAATAATGAAGGCGTAGGCTGTTTTTGGTGTTCTTGGATGAGAAGGAGGATTTTGTTTGAAACCGCCAGAGAACATAATTGCAATAAAGTCTCTTTAGGGCATAATATAGATGATATGACCGAGACCATATTGATGAATATGTGCTTTCGGGGAGAGGTAAGCGTTTCTCCTCCGGCCTTAGAGATGTTCGGAGGAAAACTTAAAATAATCCGTCCTTTATGCTATATTGAAAAAAAAGAAATTCTTGATTTTGCTTCGAGATTTTCTTTCCCCGATACGCACTATGAATGTCCTTACGGAAAGCAGAGCCGCCGGAATCTGGTTAAAGGAATGCTGGAAGGTTTAGAAAAAGAATGCCCTTATGTTAAAAAGAATATATTTCGTTCCTTAAAGAGAATAAAAAAAGGTTATCTTTTATGAAAGTTTTAATTACTGCCGGAGCTACCTGGGTAAAAATTGACGAAGCAAGAATTTTAACTAACCGCTTTAGCGGCAAAACCGGCTTGTACCTGGCAAAAGCCTTAAAAAATAAAGGGCACAAGGTTACTTTAATAATAAACCCTCACTGTGTGGGAGAGGTAAAGGGGCCAAAGGCCGTTTGTTACCATTATTTCAGTGAATTTAAGGCCCAGGTCTTAAAATGCCTGCGAGAAGAAAAGTTTGATGCGATTATCCATACCGCGGCAGTCAGCGATTATTGCCCTAAAAATACTTTTAAGGGTAAAGCGCCTTCCGGGAAAAGTAAGCTAAGGCTGGAGTTGGTTCCTTTGCCAAAGGTAATAACTTCTATGCGCCGGCTTGCCCCCAAAGCTAAAATTATTCAATTCAAACTCCAGGCTAACCGCAAAAATCTTATTCAAGCTGCGTTCAGGAGCCTCAAAGAAAATAAGAGTGACTTCGTCGTTGCTAACTCCTTAAAAGACTTATCCTCAGGCTGCAAGCGATTTGTTATCAACGGAGCCAAAGAAGTTGTTTCGGTTAATTCCCAGAAACAGCTTGCGTTGGTGTTGGATAAGATTGTCAGGGCAAGCAGTCCACAGAGCATAAAGGCTAAGGTTGAGAAGTAATAATTGATAACTGATAATTGATAATTTGGGAAGACCAGGAAACCAAGAAACGGGAGAACCAAAAAACTGAAAGACATAAAAACAGAAAAACGTAAAAACTGAGAACGAAAGAACTGAAAGATAGAAAACCAAAAAACAAAAAAACAAAAACCCCGGAAAAGGCTATAAGCTTCAAGCTGCAAGTCTAGATTACATAAAAACCAAAAGACCGAAAAACATAAAAACTAAAGAAGCAAAACCGCAAACCGAGAACCGCAGGCTGAACCTTATTGCAATGCGGGTTTGCAACATGGTATATGGCGAGGGGTATGATTTTTTTAGCAAGATTACTGTTTAAGAGGTGGTTTACAAGCCGGAAATATTGAGGTAAAATGCAAGCTAGATGAAAAAAGCTTTAAAAACTAAGAATATTATCGTTGGGGTCAGTGGAGGGATAGCCGCCTATAAAACATGCGAGTTGGTCCGTTTACTGGTAAAAGAGAGTTTTTCGGTCAAAGTCGTGATGACTGAAAATGCTACCAAATTTATTGGGCCGCTTGTGTTTAAAGAGCTTTCAATGAATCCCGTATACTACGATATGTTTGCGCCTGCCAAAGATATGTTGATTGAGCATGTAAGCCTTGCCCAATGGGCTGACCTTTGTGTTGTCGCTCCTTGTTCGGCGAATACGCTTTCTAAAATATCCTCCGGAATTTGTGATAATCTCCTTACTACACTTATCTGCGCTCTTAAACAGAAGACAAAGGTTTTGTTAGTTCCGGCGATGAATGAATGCATGTGGCAGAATCCTTTGATCCAGGAAAATGTAAAAAAACTCAAGAGCTTTAAGAAATATATCCTCATGAACCCGGCTGAGGGTGAGCTTGCCTGTGGTATCTGCGGCCAGGGAAGGATGCCTGAGCCTGAGAATATTCTGTCAAAGACTATATCCATTTCGGTAAAGTAAACATAAAATATGATAACCTATTTGCTATTGGCTATTCTGGCAGTTTTGCTGCTTGCTTTATTTCTGCTTATTTTTAAAATAAGCAGCTCTAAAGATGATGTTATACTGCATGGCAAGATGGACTCTTTGAGGGAAGAACTTTCCCGCAATCTGCTTCAGTCACAAGGTAACCTTTTGGATTCTCAGCGCGCAGTAACCGAGGAGCTTACCAGGCTCTATGAAAAAATTGGCAGTTTAGATAAAGAAAGCACTCAGATATTGCAGCTTACCAAATCTTTTCATGATATCCTTAAACCGACCAAATCAAGAGGGATATTCGGTGAGAGCATACTCGAAAATCTCCTTAAAGATGTTTTCCCTAAAGATGTAGTAGTGGCCCAGTATTCTTTCAAAGACGGTAAAAAGGTCGACTTTGCCATAAAACTTCCTTCAGGCCTGCTTCCGATTGATGCTAAATTCTCAATGGATAGTTTCCAGAATTACCTTGATGCTTGCGAATCAGAAAAAGAACGCCAGCGCCGGGCGTGCATTGACGGTATAAAAAAAAGAATAACCGAAACCGCAAGCTATATTTACCCGGATGAGGGAACAACGGATTTTTCTCTTATGTATGTTCCGTCGGAAGCGGTATATTATTTTATTGTCACCGAAACATCATTGATTGAGTTTGCCCAACACAAAAAAGTTTTCGTTGTCGGCCCGAATACTTTGTACGCCTATCTAAAGACAATACTTATCGGATTCGGGGCCATGAAAATAGAGAAAAAAGCCAGGGAGATTTACAATAATCTAAAAAGGCTGGAAAAAGATCTTAGTGCTTTTATCAGGGAGTATGAGATTTTAGGCACACACCTAAGGAGTGCTTCTTCTAAGTATGACGAGGCGGCTAAAAAGGTAGAAAAATTATCGTTTAAATTACAGGCCATAGGCAGTCAAAATAATGATTCTGAAAGTGAGAGTGATACCCCGGGCCTCGAAAGCCAGGATTGAGCCGTTTGCCGGCGGCATAAAGGTATATCTTAATGAACCGGCAACCGAGGGCAAAGCCAACAAGAAATTACTGGCAGTATTGGCTAGTCACTATGGCCTTAAAAAAAGAGCTGTGGTAATACGAAAGGGCCTTAAGTCGCGGGAAAAAATTGTTGAACTTGAAGGCATATAGGCTCTCAGAGATTAATAAGCAGAATATGTTAAAAGTAGTTAATTTAGCAAACCCTTCCAGGTAGACAAGTGCGTTTAATCCGAAAAACTAACTGTTCCATTATTGACGGCTTCTTTTCTGCCGGGATAGTCTCTGGCTTTAGCAGCTCCAAAATCGCGGGGAAAATGCCGGAGGATATCTATAAAATTTGTGATGAGCTTAGCTTAAGTTCCCGGATAAGTTTTATGAACCAGATTCATTCGGGGATAGTTAACCGCATTGACGAACCCGGGGTTTATGAAGGTGACGGGCTCTTTACCGATAGAGAAGACAACCTCCTGGTTGTAAGAACAGCGGATTGCCTGCCTCTTATCTTTGAAAGCAAAAAATTAAATATTATAGGGGTGGTCCATATGGGCTGGCGTTCGGCAAAGGAGGGGGTATTGGAAAATATACCTTACGAGCTGTCTTCTTTTAGGGTTTGTGCCGGAGTGGGTTTACGCTCCTGCTGTTTTGAGGTGGGAGAAGAGTTTTATTCTTACGGGTTAAAGCTTTCATCTCTGTCCAGGAAGGAGGGGAAAGTTTATTTTGACCCGCTTCTATTTGCTCGAGCAGTTTTAACACATAAAGGGCTAAAGGAAAATAATTTTCTGGATATAGGTATATGCAGTTTTTGTTCTAAGGAAGATTTTTTCTCATACCGGAAGGATAAAACCAGTTCCCGGACCCTGTCTTTTATTATGAAAACGTAGTTTAAATTTCGGATTTCTCAAACAACGCAAAAGTATATTTTTTGGCCGTTAGCTCTAAAAATATTCTTACATTCGCGTGATTATATGGTAAAATATCATCTCAATTGCGTATAAACTAAGCCTAAAATGGAACCCAAAAAAACCTCTTTATACCAGAAACACATCCAGGAAAAAGGCAAGATAATTGACTTTTCCGGTTGGCTTCTTCCGGTAGAGTACAAAAGTATGCTTTTTGAAGCAAAAGCAGTACGTACATCCTGCGGCATATTTGATGCTTCTCATATGGGAGAGCTGTTGGTCAAGGGCCCAGGGGCTGTTGATTTTTTACAGAGATTTACTTCCAACGATATTTCTTCGCTTGTTCCCGGCCAGATGCAATACAATTTATTTCTTAACGAAGATGCCGGAGTCATAGATGATCTTATGATTTATCGTAAAGAGAAAGATTTGCTTTGTGTAGTGAACGCTTCCAACAAAGACAAGGTTCTGGCTTGGTTGACGGAAAACAATTCAATAGGAATTGAGATAGAGGATGCCAGTTCTAAAATGTCCTTGATTGCCTTGCAGGGCCTAACGGCCTGCAACATAGTAAGGGAAGTTTTTGGCCGGGATTTCGAGGATTTAGGATACATGTCTTTCCTTGAGAAAAAAGCAGAGGGCAGAGATGTCCTGGTTTCTCGAAGCGGTTATACCGGAGAAGACGGTTTTGAGATTTATACTTCCTGGGATGATGCCGGTTTCTGGTGGGATAAGCTTGTATCCGCAGGTAAAAGATATGGGCTTACTTTCTGCGGCCTAGGGGCCAGGGATATATTAAGGATAGAGGCCGGTTACCCCTTGTATGGGCATGAGATTGATGAAGAGACAAACCCTTATGAGGCTTCTTTAGGCTGGGCAGTGAAATTAAAAAAAGAGTTTATAGCCAGAGACAGGCTTTTTAAAATAAAGGAGCAAGGGTTAAAGAGAAAAAGAGTTGGCTTTATTATGCAGTCAAGAGCTCTCGTAAGGCAGGGTTATCCGGTTTACTCAGGAGAGGAAAAAATAGGAGAAGTCACCAGCGGAACCTACTCTCCCAATCTGGAGAAGTTTATAGGGATGGCTTATATTGAAAAAGATTATGCCCAAATCGGCGCAAAAATAAGTGTGGAAGTAAGAGGTAAACGGTATGAAGCTGAAATAACTAATTTTTCTTTCGTCAATCAAAAAACAAAAAAAAATTTATCTAAGGAGGCGGCATGAGTACTACGAAATTCACCAAATCACACGAATGGGCAAAGGTTGATAATGATACTGCCGTGATTGGAATCACCGATTACGCTCAGGCACAATTGGGAGATATAGTCTTTATTGAACTGCCTAAATCAGGAGACAGCTTGAAACAGTCTTCGCAATTCGGCACTGTTGAGTCTACCAAAGCGGCAAGCGAGCTGTATTTACCTTTAAGCGGAAAAGTTATTGAAGTGAATGAAGATTTAATTAATAATCCCCAGTGGATAAATGAATTTCCCCAGGAAAAAGGCTGGATGATAAAAATAAAAATTGAAAATCCCGTTGAATTAGATGGCCTTATGGATGAGGTTTCTTATAAAGAATTTGTAGACAAAGAAGCCCACACATAGTCCACAGACTATACAGGTTGAGATTAAGGCTTAAAGAAGTCCACGGTCGATAGTCCACCCTTCGACTACGTTTATCCTGAGTGAAATCGAAGGGCTCAGGGCAAGCTCCTTCGACTACGTTTATCCTGAGTGAAATCGAAGGGCTCAGGGCAAGCGGTCCACAGAGCATAAAGGCTAAGGTTAAGGTTGAGAAGTAATAATGGATAACTGATAATTGATAATTTGGGATATACTGCTCCCCGTTAAGCTAATGGGTGCAATTTGTAGGAAAATCTCCTATAATAGCACCAAGGGGGTAGCAGATGAAATACAGAAAATGGGACCCAAAGACCAAAGCCAAGATCGT
>JBAYNQ010000077.1:0-6157 GCA_041678705.1 Candidatus Omnitrophota bacterium | reverse complement strand
TTGCTGCGGACTGTACAAAGCAAGAGCTTCAAGAGCAAAAAGGACGACCTTGCACAAGAAGCTTAGAAGGTGCCTACAATAATTCCCTTTTTCGAATATTTGTCTGGAGGGATATGCTTGAAGACTTCAAAAGTTCTCCGCATTTTTGGGGTTTTGAGTTTGGCAAACCATTTCGTTCCAAAAGCTTAGAAATACTCGTCTGGGCGGATGAAGACTGGATGCGGGACGGATGGGTAACGGCACATAACTCTTACTGCAGCATCATTTATCGGGCAGGCGCCGTAGGTATTGTATTAATAATTTCTATGGTTTTGCTTTTAATTAAAATGATAAAACAGTCCGTCAGAAGGCGTTCCGTTACGGGTATACTGCTCTGCGGCATATTGATAAACTGGATGGTTGCCGCTAACTTTCTGGTTATATTAGAACTTCCCTATAACGCGATTTTTTTCTGGAGTCTTTTAGGTATGACTTTGGCATACCTAAAATACTCCAGGACCGGATTATAATGAAAATACTGGTAATACATAATTATTGGCAGCAAAGAGGCGGGGAGGACGAAGCGGTTGAGGCTGAGATACGGCTCTTAGAAAGTTATGGCCATAAGGTAATTTTTTATAAACGTGGTAATTGCGAAATAAATGGTTGCGGGTTTTTCAAGAAGCTGAAGGTTTTAGTCAAAGATATGATCTGGTCAAATAAGACATACAGGGATATAAAAGAAATTTCGGATAAAGAGAAACCCGACATAGCCCATATCCATAATATTTTTATTTTAATAAGCCCGTCCGTATATTACGCTTTAAGAGAAAAAAAAATACCGATAGTTCAAACCCTGCATAATTACCGTTTTTTTTGCCCAAGCGGTATATTCTATAGGGAAGGAAAGGTTTGCGAAAAATGTTGCAAGGGCAACTTTATCCCGGCGATTATACATAAATGTTGGCGCAGTTCTTACGTATTGTCTTATTTTTTCTCAAGATGCCTAAAAAGTCATTTTAAAAACAATACTTTTAAAAAAAATATAGATGCTTATATCGCTTTGAGTGAGTTCAGCAGAAAAAAGTTTATAGAGATGGGGTTGCCGGCCGGAAAAATATTTATCAAGCCTAATTTTTTGGATTCCGGCATGCAGGAGCAGTCCGATAAGCAGGACTTTTTTCTTTTTGCCGGCAGGCTGGCAGATTACAAAGGAATCGATACTTTAATCGAGGCTTTTAAACTATCCGGATTGCCCCTCAAGGTTATCGGCGATGGCCCGAAACATAAAGATGTGCAGAAGAAGATAGAAGGTGCAGGAAATATTGAACTATTAGGCAGGTTGCCTTTTAGGGAAGTTTTGGATTATATTAGAAGAGCGCGCTGTGTTGTTTTTACTTCTGAATGTTACGAAAATATGCCTCGGGTGATAATTGAAAGTTTTGCCTGTGGTGTTCCGGTGGTGGCTTCGGATTTTGGAGCAACAAAGGAATTAGTGAGCGATAGAGTTAACGGCCTTTTGTTTGAGGCTTCCAATAGCAAAAGCTTAGCCCGGAAGACAGGCTTTTTGGCCAAAAATCTCGAACTTTGCGAAAAGTTTGGAATCGGCGCAAGAGCCGCATATGAACAAAAGTTTACACCGGATATAAACTATAAAATTTTAATGGATATTTACAGAACTGCCGGAGCAAATGAAGAGGTAACCGCGGATTGATTTAAATATTTTTTAAGAATGAAAAAACATCTTAAATTTAAAAACACAGTTTCGACAAGTATCCTGGTGTGTTTTGTGTATTGGATGTATCTTCTTTTTAATTCCCAACCCCAGGCATCCTGCGATGCTTTAGGCTATGAGCTGCTAGGCAGGTATATATATAATCAAGGCTGGGCGGAATATTTCAAGACAGGCCCTAATCGTGAGCCTCTTTATCCTTTTATCATTGCTTTTTCTATGAAGGCCGGTGAGGCATTTTCCGTTTCTTACTATAAGATCCAGATTTTCCTGCAGATTCTGATGCTTTTGGCAACTCAGTTACTGTCTTTGGTTATTCTAAGGAAGTTAGGAGTAAGCAAAATACTGCAAATAGCCGTAATCCTATATCTAGGGTTTTCTCCGGCTATTGTCAATTCTGCTTTCAGTCTTTTTTCGGAAATAGTAGTTTTACCGCTGGTTTTAGGTATTATTTTGATTAGTGTTTTCTTATTCAAGAACATAGGCCGCGCTTTATACGTAAAGCTAATTGCTTACTCCGGGGCGTTTTCGGCTTTATTTCTCCTTGCTACTTTTGCCAAGGGAGTTTTCAGGTATGTATTTATTATTTTTCTTTTATTCTATATTTTTGAGGGTTCCCTTTATCTGCTTAGAAAAAAAATAAGAGCCTTTAACAAAATCCTGTTTTTTACCGCGGCGTCCTTTATCTTTTTTAATGGCTTTTTCTTTTTATACAAAGGCCTGAATTTGAAGTATAATGGAAATTTCGAATTCACCGATCGTTACGGTAGCCTGTTGTACGGCAATGCCCTGAAACGTTCCGAGAAACTCAATACAAGGATTTTCCTTGCCCATCTGGCATCTATACCCGGTGAAGGAGTAGCAAGCATATTTTTTGAACCCGAAGAAGTTAAATATTGTGGTTTTGAAAGAGCGGATTATCTACGCAGCCAGGTGAGCCATTTAACTGATCGCGAAATCGTTCCTTTGGCTTACCGTTTGTTCTTAAAGAGGCCTTGCCAGTATATTTTGTTTATGGGGATAGAAAGCGCCAGGATGTTTTTTTGGGAAACAACAAGCCTGGGATTTGTGCAATACCCTTTAAGGCTGCAAAAGCTATTTGACTTTAGAATTTTTAGGGATGGGATAAGGCTTGTTATGTCGTTACTGACAATTACTTCTTTTTTCTGGCTGGCAGTAGAGGTAATAAAGAAAAGGAAAATATTGTTTAAGGCGGAACTAACTGAGTCGGAACCGGAGCAGTTGTTATTCTTTATGCTTATGCTGATTGCAAGTTATATAGGTATGCACTCTTTGTTTTCGGTAGTTACCCGGTATGCTCTGCCGATTGCGCCGCTTTATCTTATAACTAGCGCCTGTTTTTTAAATAATCTAATGCAGAGAAGAGTTGTGCATAAATAGAGGAGTAAAATGCTGCAGGGAAAAAAAATAATAGTAGTGTTACCCGCATATAATGCCGAGAAAACTCTGGAGTTGACCTATTCGGAGATTCCCAAAGATATTGTTGACGAGGTAATTATGGTTGACGACTGCTCTGTTGACGGAACGGTAGAAATTGCCCACAGGTTAGGAATCGAAGTCATAATCCATGAAAAAAACCGCGGTTACGGAGGCAATCAAAAGACATGTTATGAAACCGCTTTAAAACGTGGTGCTGATATAGTTGTTATGCTGCATCCGGATTACCAGTATTCGCCGAAATTAATTACTGCCATGGCAGGCCTGATTGCTTCCGGTATGTTTGATGTAGTTCTTGGTTCACGCATACTCGGCGGTTACGCCACCAAAGGTGGAATGCCTTTATATAAGTACATCTCAAATCGCCTGCTGACTTTATTTCAGAATCTATTTACCGGCCAAAAACTTTCAGAATATCATACCGGTTACAGGGTGTTTTCAAATGAAGTCTTGTCCAGCCTGCCCATATTAGAAAATTCAGATGATTTTGTCTTTGACAACCAAATGCTTATGCAGGCAATATATTTTGGCTATAGGATAGGAGAAATCACCGCGACCTGTTCTTACAACAGAGGATGCTCTTCAATTAGTTTCAAGAGAAGTGTTGTTTACGGCTTAGGGATACTCAAGACGGTTCTGGCGTATTTGCTTCAAAGTTACGGCTTTAAAAAATACCCCATGTTTGATAAGGATAAGGGGAGGGCTATAGAAATAGGCAGAGGTTAAATATAAAGTAAGAGGGGATAGTTGATGAATTATCTGCAGTTTGGTCTATTCGGCGTTTTTGTTTTTTCCGTTTTGATCTCGGGTATCAGGATTTATGGTTTTATAAATAAAGATAATCGTTCTTTCCTGAGCAGGTATATTTATTTGGGTGAGGCTCTTCTTTTAGGCAGTATCTATTTGATAGGGTTGCTTTTGCTTCTGTCAATGTTGGGCTTATATAAGGCACCTTTTCTTTGGCTGGCAGTAATAGCCAATTATCTGTTTATATTGAACCGGGAAACAAGAAAAAATCTGTCGGCATTGCTATTAAGGAGAGTTAACATAAACCCCGCGGTTATGGCTTTCTGCGTGATACTGGCAGTATTCGTGTTTAGGAACATGTATTTTTTGGTAGATGTGGACTCGAATTCCACGTATTTATTTACCCAAAGGCTTTGGCTTTTGAAAAGCACGAGCCTTGCGGGCAGTGCCAAAGATACATTCATAATATTTCTGCCACAGTTTGATGCCATTCCTTATAGTTTGGGATTATCGATTTTGGGCCAGGAAACGTTTTTTCCTTGTCTGATAAATTTGTTCTGGAGGATGATAGTAGTTCTATTGCTTTTTGGTTATGCCGGATACCGTTTTAATAAATATTATGGTTTAGCCGCGGTAATGTTTACTCTTTTCAACGATCACTTTTTCTATTCCGGAGTGAATCATTGGGTGCTTATCAACGGAGCAGTTATCGCTCTTTTATTTGCTTCGACCTATAACTTTTGGGAGGCTAGCCGCAAAAGTGATGCTTTTCGTTTTGCCCTGGCTCTAATATTTTTAAGCCAGCTAATCGCTAACAAATATCAGATGGTTTATGTAGCCGTTTTTATTCTGGCGTTAGGAGCGTTAATACAGCCGGATTTAAAAAATAAGATAAAAAAGCTGTTTTTTAATAGGAGATTGCTCTGTGTTCTTATTGCTGCCTTTGCGGCATTATCGCTATGGTTTATGAAAAATTTAATAGTTACCGGAGACCCTTTGTTTCCTGGCCTTGCGGGGAGGCTCAAGGCTTTTGATTGGACAATTGAGCAGCAGGATGTATTCATGAAAGTTTTTGGAGGTATTACACCGCTCACTTTTCTTAAATATATGAATTATCTTTTCATATGGCCCGGAATTGCCGCGGCAAAGTTTGTAATCCTGACTATTTCATTTTTACCTATAATACTGCTGACTCGAATTAAAAGGTTTAACTCTATAGAAAAAGACCGGCTCAAAGAGCTGAGTTTCTGGCTAGGAGTTTCGTTGCTGGTTATTATGGGCATATGCCTGACTTCTCATCAGGATTCAAGGTATTATCGTTATGCCATAGCTATTTTGTCCTTTACGGCCGTTGTGTCCTTGAGTTATTTACTGGAGGATTGCCTTGGCATAAAAAAAAGATTCTTCATAGGGGCGATGATGCTGCTGATAGCCTTTAAAGGAGGGGCTAATGAAGGTTATAAAGTTATTTGTCAGTCCAAAGGGCCCTTTATGCTGCCTACTTTCGCAGAGAACCGCGAGGTTATCTTAGATAAAATGCATACCAAGGATGCTGTTGGCAGGCATTATCCTCAGGTGGCAGATGTTAAGTTAGTTTTAGATAAGAATCGGAGTAAGCTTGAGGAGTCAGCCTGGGATATGAGCTCATTCAATATCAATATTCCGCAGTTTTTGCTTCCGGTACTGCCGGTAGCTTCAATGTGGTACAGCACTCTCATTAAATGGGATTCTTATTCTTCGTCAGAGCTGATTCTTAAGGACCTGAAAGAAAACCATATTGAGTGGATAATTGCTTTAAGGGGTAAGGAATGGATCTTTATACCCGCAAAAGATTATGCTCTTGAGGCTGTTTCTTACAATAGATACCCTGAACATAAATTCTACGGTTATCATTGCGTGCCAGAGCTTAACGCGGTAAATTATGGCCATTAGGTTATTTAGAATTGCAAGATGGTAGCAGAAGAAAATTATGCATAAGATTGAATATTCCGTTGTTGTCGCTGTTTATAATGAACAGGATTGTCTCATTGAACTCTACAGGCGCCTGAACATGGTTTTGAGCAAGGTCACGGCCGATTATGAAATAATATTTGTTAATGATGCCAGTACAGATTCTTCGGGAAGCATTATCAGAAACCTGTCTTTGAGTGATCCAAAAGTTAAATTTATTGATTTCGCGCGTAACTTCGGGCATCAGATAGCTATTACCGCCGGCATAGATTATGCAGGGGGACGGGCCGT
>JBAYNQ010000076.1:0-6210 GCA_041678705.1 Candidatus Omnitrophota bacterium | reverse complement strand
TCTCTTTAGGCTTGATATTCAGACTTTTCTTATATTTTTGTACCAACCCGTTGATCATAAAAACAAAGCCTTCCTGAAGGCCGCGATTAATACTGTCTTTGGTATTCTGGGGGATAAGTTTTTTTGTTATTGAAAAATTGATACGTCTGGGCAAAAGCGCGCAATTAGAAAAAGCTCTCAGGGTAGAGCCTATCCCCGGAAGAATTATACCTCCCTGATAGTAACCTTTTTTAGAAATAAAGTCTAAAGTTATCGCTGTGCCGAAATCAAGCACCAACCTTGCCCCCGGGAATATTTCTTTTGCGGCGTAAGCTCCAACCAAACGATCTTGCCCAACTTGCTTTTCATCATAGAGAGACGCTATGGGAACTTTAATATCTTTGCCAACCACAATTATATTTTTCCTGCCGGAGAAAAATCGGGTAAGGCCCGGCACAACAGAACAAACAACGAATACCTCCTGCGAGTTTTTAGCAATAATGTTTCGGATAACTTTATCTGTTGCAGACGCAGTAGCCAAGCTCATCGTTTTCTTAACTCTGCCTTTATTTATCCAGGCAAAATGTAAGCAAGTATTACCAATATCAACTGCTATCATTTGAACATCACCGTATTTTTTATAAACTTCTCATTTATTTTAGCTTGGCCCCTATCCGAAAAAAGTTCCCGTAAAAAAGGGTAGTTACCACAATTTTCTTTGCTAAAAGTTTCCTTATCTAGGAAAACTTTTGACTCTCTCAATAGTTGCCTTATATTACCTTTTTTAAACTCTTTGTAAATATTTATTTCCTCTTTGATTAAATCATTAAAAATTTTGCTCTGAACAGGTGCGGCTCCTGTTTCAATGAATAATGAGGTTGCCCCAGCAGGCAAATCTTTTTTATCACAAGACACGTTGATACCCAATCCGACAACAACAAACTCAGCGCATCCACTACCGCTCCTGGCTTCTGCCAGCACTCCGGAAATCTTACACCGGCCCACGATAACATCATTAGGCCATTTTATCCTTACCGGAACAAAACTTGATATAGACCTGGCAATACCTAATGCAAAAAATAAGGGTAAAAGGCTGATATCCGAAAAAGAGTTAGCCGGCCTCAATAAAAATGACGCATAAATACCTTTATTGGCTATAGAAACCCAATGACGGCCGAGCCTTCCCTTTCCTTTTGTTTGTGAAGCAGCTTTGATTACTAGAATTTCTCCTGCCCCCCGCAGTCCTAAACTAAAAGCCCTGGAATTAGTCGAGTCAACCTCAGCAAAATTAATTATCTTTAAAGAAAGTTTATCTGGCATCATTCAAAACCTTTTTTAAAGTTTCTATCTTGTCTCTCAACTCCGCTGCCTTTTCAAATTGCAGGTTCTTTGCAGCAGCAAGCATTGCTTTCTCAAGCTCAAACAAAGCTTCTTGCAGCTGTAATTCTTTTTCCTGGATTTCCAGGCGTCCCTTTAGCAAAGAATCTTGTTTTAAATATTTTTCAAGGCCTTCACCAACAGCTTTAGCTATAGTCGCTGGAGTTATGTTGTTAATTCTGTTGTATTGGAGCTGTATTTCTCTGCGTCTTGCACTTTCATTTATGGCCTTTCTCATTGAAGCAGTGATGCTGTCCGCGTACATAATAACATGCCCATTGATATTCCGGGCGCAGCGGCCGGCCACCTGTATCAATGATGTCGCCGAACGCAGAAAACCCTCTTTGTCCGCATCCAGTATAACAACTAAAGATACCTCCGGTAAATCCAAGCCTTCCCTTAAAAGATTTATTCCTACCAAGATGTCGAACTTTCTCAAGCGTAAATCCTTCAAAATCCTAGCTCTCTCTAAAGTCTCTATTTCCGAATGGATATATTCAACTTTAAGCCCCTCGTCTTTAAGGTATTCTGTTAATTGTTCGCTCATACGCTTGGTAAGAGTGGTTATAAGGACTCTTTCTCCTGAAGATATCCTTTTGCGGCAGGCATCAACTAAATCATCGATTTGATTTTTTGCCGGACGCACTTCAATAACAGGATCCACGAGTCCTGTAGGCCGTATAACTTGCTCAACAACCTTATGGTTGGATTTTGTCAGTTCAAAAATCCCGGGGGTAGCTGAAACATTTATTGTCTGTCCGCAAATATTCATAATTTCATCGAAACGTAAGGGACGGTTATCTAAACAAGAAGGAAGCCTAAATCCGTACCGGACAAGAGTTTCTTTGCGTGACTTATCCCCAAAATACATCCCCCTTAATTGGGGAAGAGTAACATGGCTTTCATCAATAACCGTAAGAAAACCTTTGGAAAAATAATCTATAAGGCAATAAGGCCTGGCGCCAGCAGGCCGCCATGTTAAATGACGGGAATAATTCTCTATTCCATGGCAATATCCGCACTCACGCAACATTTCCAAATCAAAAAGTGTACGCTGGCGAAGACGTTGGGCTTCCAACACTTTGCCCTGGCTTTCTAAGTCCTGAAGCCTTTCTTTCAACTCCTGCTTGATTGTCCGCAAAGCTTTGGCGATTTTTTCTCTACCGATAACGAAGTGCTTGGCAGGATAGAGGTTAAGAGTCTCAAGGCTGCTTATTTTCTTTCCACTGATAAAATCAAACTCATATATTCTCTCTATCGTCTGGCCAAAGAATTCTATCCTTAACGGCTGCTCCCGGTAAGACGGAAAGATATCCAGCGTATCTCCCCTAACACGAAATCTGCCCCGTTTAAAATCATAATCATTGCGCTCATATTGCAAAGCTACTATTTCTCTTAACACATCTTCTACCTGTAGATTGCTGTTTAGAGAAATGTTCAGTGTTAAATTTTGATAATCCTGCGGAGCACCGAGATTATAAATGCAGGATACAGAAGCAACGACTATAACATCATTGCGCATCATAAGAGAGCTGGTAGTTGACAGCCGTAATCGGTCAAGGCGTTCGTTTATTGAGGCATCTTTTTCTATGTAGGTATCAGTCTGCGGAATATAGCTTTCTGGTTGATAATAATCATAATAGCTCACAAAATACTCAACCGCGTTATGAGGAAAAAAATCTTTGAATTCCGAATAAAGTTGGCTAGCTAAAGTTTTATTATGGGAAACAATAAGTACCGGCCGGTTAATTTTCTCTATCGCGCAAGCAAGGCTAAAAGTTTTTCCTGAACCGGTGGCTCCCAGAAGAGTTATGAATTTGTCACCCCGATCCAAATATTTAACTATTTTTTCAACTGCTTGGGGCTGGTCTCCAGTAGGCTTGAATTTACTGACAAGCTTAAACTTATCCATAGAAAATAATTGGTATAGAGATTAACACTGTCTGTTGGGTAAGCTATCCAGAGCTTACCCGCATTGCTCAACCTCTATGATTTCCAAAGAAAAGTCAACCGCTGGCGGGGAGTGAGTCAACATACCGACAGATATGAAATCGACTCCCGTACAGGCAACAGCCGAAACATTTTCAAAATTAACTCCTCCGGAGGCCTCAAGCAAAACTTTCGGAAAATTTTTGTTTCGGATAACTACCGCGGTCCTTAAAGAAGCAAGGGAGAAATTATCCAGAAGAATAATGTCAGGTTTGTACTTTATGATCCCTTTAAACTCCCGTAGGTTTTCTACCTCGATTTCAACGGGTAAGGGGCTTGTATCTCGAAAGCGCTTTATTAATCCTGCCACTTCCTCCTCACACAGCTTATTGTTAACTATACAGCCGGATACCCGGAGATGGTTATCTTTTATTATTATACCGTTAAACAAAGAGCTCCTGTGATTATGCCCTCCCCCCGTCGCTACAGCATATTTTTCCAAAGCGCGCAGACATGGAGTGGTCTTGCGTGTATCCATTATCTTTACGCGGGTATTTTTTGCCTTTACGATCATCTTTTTCGTTGAAGTGGAAACTCCGGAAAGAAGCGCTAAAAAATTTAAGGCTACTCTTTCAGCCGCCAGAATACTGCGTAGATTCCCGCTAACATGGGCGATTCTTTCATTCTTGCTAAAGCTGCTTCCGTCTTTTTTGAATGGTTCAAAAACCAGGGAAGCATCTACCTGCTTGAAAGCTTCTTTGGCTATCTCCAAGCCGCACAGGATTCCGGATTGCCGCGCGAGAATAACGGCTTTGCCTTTAGAAGATAGCGATAAAGCAATTGTGCTGGTAATATCTTTGCGGCCAATATCTTCCCGCAAGGCCCGGGTAATAATTTTTTTTATTTCATTTGACATCACAGCCCGCATAAACAAACCTCTTAAAAAAATAACAGCCTACTTAAATGCTCCTTTAAGCTTCATGAGCCGTTGGAACGACGTAGACATATCTCTAAATTTATCTTTCTCTTTGGCGATAATATCACTGGAAGCATTCTGAATAAAACCTTTATTTTTAAGGCGCGTTTTAGTTTTGGACAATGCTGCCTCTAAATTTGTAATTTTCTTTTCCAAAGATAAAAGAAAATTGCTCAAATTTAGGTTATCAATGACTATATTTAAGGCCCAGAGTTTATTTTTATAAAGAGTGCGGCTTAAACCATCAGAGTATGTTATAGATTTAAGCAGAGCCAAACGCTCTATCCAGCCCTGGTTATCTTTCCAAAGCCCTAATGCTTTCGGTAAACAATCGATTTCAATATCTACCCTTTTCTGTCCAAGCCCTAAATCAGCTTTAATGTTTCGTAATTCTCGTATGGTGTCAAAAACTAATTCTATTTCTTTTAGCTTCCCGTAAGCGCGCTTTTCACTTTTCGGCCAATCGTTTGAAACCAACATCCCTGATAAAGGAAGGTTTGTGTGTTTTTTAATCAGGTCAAAAACCTCTTCGCTTATGAAAGGCATAAACGGATGCAACAATTTAATTGAATCCAAAAGAACTCTTACCGCCACTTTAGCCTTGCAAAGAGTAAAACCGTCTTTAACTATCTCTATATACCAGTCGCAAAATGAGTGCCAGAAAAATTCGTATATCTTCTTTGCTGCTTCATTCAAAGAATAGGAATCCAATGATTCCGTAACAGATTTTACGGCCAGGGAAAGTTCTTTTAGAATCCATTCATCAACCTCGTCTAACTCAGCGAATCCAAAATCTTCTACTTTAAGATTTTTCTCCTCTATCTTTAAAAAAACAAAACGAGTAGCGTTCCAGATTTTGTTGGAAAAATTTCTGCCGACAAGGAACCTATCTTCAGACAAATATACATCTGAACCGCTGGCTGCTAAAAGAACCAAAGAGAATCTCAGGGCATCGGCCCCAACTTTATCAATAATATTCAGGGGATCGATAACATTACCCAAAGATTTTGACATCTTTCTGCCACTAGCATCTCTCACTGTTCCATGAATGTAGACATCTCTAAAAGGCTCCTTACCTATGAATTCAAATCCAGCCATAATCATTCTGGCCACCCAGAAAAAGATTATCTCCGGAGCAGTAACCAAAACGTCTGTGGGATAAAAATATTCCAACTCTTTTTTCTTCTTACTTATATCGGGTGACTTACCAAATGGCCAGCCAAAGGTGGCAAACGGCCAAAGCCATGAAGAAAACCACGTATCAAGCACATCAGGATCTTGGGTTAAATCCTGAGAACCGCAATGGGGGCATTTCAGCGGCTTTTCCTCAGCCACGATAACCCCTTTAGGGTAAGAATTGTCACTTGTTATTTGTAATTTGTGATTTGTACCTGGAGCTTGGTTGCATTTTTCACAATAATAAACCGGCAGGCGATGCCCCCACCATATCTGGCGGGAAATGCACCAATCTCTTATGTTTTCCATCCAGTTTAAATACACCTTCTCCCAACGCTGGGGATTAAATCTTATTTTACCGTTTTTGACTGCCTTAACTGCCGGTTCAGCTAAAGGCTCCATCTTTACAAACCATTGCCGGGAAAGATAAGGTTCAACTACCGTGTCGCAGCGATAACAGCGGCCTATGGCATGTTCGTACGGCTCTATCTTAACAAGAAAACCCTGCTTCTTTAAAGATTCAACTATCTCTTCTCTGGCCTTAAACCTATCCATACCTTTGTATTTTCCTGCATTCTCGTTCATTGTTGCATCAGGGTTCATCACAACTATTGGCGATAAATTATGCCGATTAGCCATTTCAAAATCGTTAAGATCATGTGCCGGTGTAATTTTTACCGCCCCCGTACCAAAATCAGGGTCAACAAAAGAATCAGATAAGATTGGAATTTCGCGCTGCATTAAAGGCAACAACAGCATTTTACCTACGAAAG
>JBAYNQ010000075.1:0-6221 GCA_041678705.1 Candidatus Omnitrophota bacterium | reverse complement strand
TTCTCTGACAGAAACTACATCCAAAGCGTATTGCAAATCGGTCCAGGTTTCCTGAAGAGTTATAATCACGCTATCGCGGCCGCTGCGCTGGGCAGCACGGGCCTGTTGCAATCTTGCCTTTTGTTTAGAAACTTTAGCCGCCCGGCTTCCGCCTTCAAACAAAGGAAAAGACAAACTTAGGCCCGCCGACCAATTATTATCTTCAGGCGGCCAGGAAGAAGACGCATTGCCAATGGATGAGTTCAGGTAAATTTGGGGAAAAAAATCCGCCCTGGCCGATTTAAGATTAAAACGGACCGCATCCTTTTTAGCAATGAGCTCTTTTAAAAAAGGAGTATTGTCAGCCAAATATTCAAAATCCGGCATTTCTCTCTGGGGATTAGAAACCGCAAATTCCCCCTCTACCTTCACCGGAGCTATTCTCTCCCAGCCAATCGCCTTTACCAGCTTAGTTTGTGCCAGTAGAAGATCTCTTTTAGCCTGCTCCACATCAAGCTGCGCTTGAGCCAAATCAGCCCGGGCCGCCAACAAGGCTCCCCTGTGTTCCCTGCCGGCTTCATAACGCAAGCGGACCAAATCCAAGTTTTGTTTTCTCTGATTAAGAATATTTTCGGTTAGAAGAATATAATACTGTGCTCTGAGAAGTTCAGTAAAAGCAGTTCTTAAATTTAAACGAACATCGGATGAAACAACTGCGTAATCATAGTTAGAGGCTCTTATGTCTTCTTTTGCCGCGGCAATATCATTTGAGGTTTTAAATCCGTCGAACAATAACTGCTTACCAGTTACAGAATAAGCGTAGGAATCTGCCTGTTTATCGCTCGTAGAAGCCTTTGATTTTTTCCCGGTCAATTCAGAAGTTATCTGAGGCAAGGCCGCACTTTGGGTAACGCCTTTATCGGCCACTGTTTCTTTATATTTCTCAGCCGCTGAAACAAGATTGGGGTTATCGGCTCTTGCTTGATTTACACAATCTTGCCAATTAAGTGTCTGTTCGGCAAATCCTTCAGCCGGAAAGGCAAGGCTTAATAAGTAAATAAAAATTAGTAGCTTAACTTTTTTCATCCTAGGTTTTATGTTACTCTTTTGGGCTACTGGCTGCTACTTTTGGAAATTTCCTTTTTTAGCACCGAAAGATGCTCCTCGAAATGGTTAAGCATACTGGAAACCCGCTCGACCGGGAGGAAATTTATCATGTCTTTGCGGCCCGGTGGCCCAGCCATAACAATAAGCTGGTCTCCCGGCTTAATCTTAAATTCCTTACGGACCTTCATTGGAATAACAACTTGACCCCTCTGGCCAATTGTAACCGTACCATAGACTTGCGGTGAATTCTTCATTTCTTCCTCCCTTTTAAGCTTCTAGCCAATTCTGATAAGTATGAAAAGTATGTTTTATCATACAAATCATATCAAACTTTTGGATTAAAGTAAAGGAAGTTTACGAAAAAACTCATAGTCGAAGAGTCCATAGACTGTACAGGTTGAGGCATAAAAAAGTCCACGGTCGATAGTCCATAGACGACAGGCTATATAGGTTAAGGTTAAGGTTGAGGTTGAGGTTGAGGTTAAGAAAAACCAAAAAACCAAAAAACAGAAAACTAAAGAACTAAAAACAGAAAGACTGAAGAACTGGAAAACTGAAAGACCAAAAAACCAAAAAACACAAAAGCTAAAGAAGTTAAAACCTTGCCTACCGGCAGGCAGGCGCTAACCGAAAACCGCAAACCGATAATTTGATTCAAAACTTGAGACCTGAAACCTGAAACCTGAGACTTGCAACCTGAGACCTGAAACTTACAGCTTAAAGCTGTTTGTTTAGAAATTAGAGCTTTGAATTTGTTGGATTTGCTTAGAGATTAGAATTTCGGATTTAGGATTTAGTAAGTTTTAATATTGAAAGCTTTTAGAGCTTAAAACTTACAACTTATAGCTTAGGGGTGTCTTCAGTGTTAAGTTTTCTCGTGTTCTGAAACGATAGCGGTGTATTTCTCATGAATCATTTCAGCATCAAACTCCCGCATTTGTTCAAGCATAGCATTCTTCTCAACGCCAGTAAAATAATCCATGCAGGGAATAAAGAAATGCTTATCCTCTTTCTCGATATGCTTTGGATAAAAATCTGTCAGTATCTGCATATTAGAGATGATCTCTCCTAAAGCATCTAAGTTTCCACCAGCGTATTCCAACTTAGCTTGACTGAGCTTTTGAACATTATTCCTGCCCATTTTGTGCTCTTGGATTAATTCATTCATAATCCGGCTATGCTCAGAGGATAAATTTTTATCTGCCAGAGCCCTGAATAATATATCCTCTTCTTTGCCATGATGACAACGGTCAGCATAAGTTTTTATAAAATCAATAACTGTATCAACAAATAAAGAGTCAACCTTGTTCTCTTTTTTAATCTTCACGAGCTCTACACCCATAACCTTTATCATACGCTCAATAAGCCTGTGTTCTTTCATCAATGGCCCTGCCGGCAGCATAACATCACCTTCCTCTTTTTTATATCGTTCTCCCTGCAAAGGGAATTTTTTAGATTATACCGCAAAAACTAAAAAAGAAAACCTCCCTCATGGATAGATTTTAGCTTTTTTTATCCCTGCCTGTCAAGAGATTCATGTTGTGATATTTGATTCTTGTCAAATCTGCGGAAGTGGAAATTTTGGTTATTTTTCCAGTTCTTTGACTGCTTCACTGGCAATACTGTCCATTAGCTCTTTTACCGAAACAATTCTGTCAACCCGTGGCACATTCTTTCCGGCAAATACAACAGCGTTATCTAAATCACCCGTGGAAGCGTTGCATAAGGCTTTGGCTATACAATAAGAAACCTTTGTAGGATCGCAAGTTATAAGGCATTTATACAAACACCTGATAGGGGCTTTTTCTCCGCGCATCATTTTCTCGATAAAAGCAGTTTTAATTGCTCTGCCGGGCAAACCAACAGGGCTGTCTATGATAATTAAGTCTTCTTCTTTAGCCTTTATGTATAGCTCCTTGAATTTATCCGCTACTGAACATTCTTCAGTGGCGACAAATCTGGTTGCCATTTGCACACCCTGGACACCTAATTTGAAAAATTTAGCAACGTCTCTACCGTCAAATATTCCTCCGGCCGCGACAACAGGCATGGTTATTTTAGATTTCTCTTCATATTCTTTGACTACCTTTATAACGTCCACGACCAATCCTTCTAAACTGTTGGCTTTGGGCGGCTTTAAATCTTCAGGCTTAAAACCTAAGTGCCCCCCGGCTAGCGGCCCCTCAACTACAAAAGCATCCGGAAGACGCCCATAGCGCCTGTCCCAGGTTTTAAGTATGATGCCGGCGGCTTTGGCGGATGATACAATGGGGATTAATTTTATCGAAGCTCCTTTCACAAACCCCGGCAATTTTATCGGTAATCCTGCCCCCGAAACGATAAAGTCGGCTTTTTCTTCTGCGGCAACACGCACTAAGTCCTCGTAATTAGTAAGGGCCACCATTATGTTTACTCCCACTACTCCGGTGGTCAAAGCTTTAGCCTTACGAATCTCGGCTCTTAAAGCCTCCTTAGATGCTTTGAGATAATCGGTTTCAATCCCGGCAGTACCATAAGCAAGGCCCACACTCGCGATTGTACCGGCCCCGCCGCAGTTAGCAACTGCCGCAGCCAGAGGGGCAGTCGACACTTTAACTCCCATGCCACCCTGGATAATCGGTATTTTTATTTCTACATCTTTAATTATAAGAGGTTTGAATTCATTAGCCATGCTTCTCCTGCTTAGCCTTTAAAATAAAAAAGCCCCTATGCTTTCGGCATAGGGGTGCACCCTGATTTTCTTATCCCTAAAAACAACCTTATCTTAGATTGTATTTCCCGTATAACCTAAAAAATATTTTTCTTCGGCAGGTCTTCTGACTTCCCCGCTCTTTCAACAACCTTCCCATCTTATAGAGATAGTGGCGTATAAAGTTAAAAGAGTTCCTTTGCCTGAACCGGCAAAAGACAAGGGGTTACAGCACCGGGAGTGTCTCCGAATCCTTGTCCATTGATAGACAAGTCACGGAAGTTCCCTATTAAGCCTTACGGCACCGAAAAACTCAACACTTTTTTAAAGAACAAATGCATTATACGCAAACTTATTAAGTTGTCAACTGCATTTTGGCTAATGCTAATAGGAATACTGCCGCAAGTCACAAATTTAGCTATCGGTTGTCGGTTAGAGTTTTAACTTCTTTAGTTTTTCGGTTCTTTAGTTTTTATGTTTTTCGGTCTTTTTCTAAATTATCAATTATTATTTCCTCAACCTTTTCCTTAACCTTAACCTTTGCCTTTACCTAAGCTCAACCTCAACCTCAACCTTAACCTCAACCTCAACCTTAACCTCAACCTCAACCTTAACCTTTGTATTCTGTGGTCTATGGACTGTGGACTTTCTCAAGCCTCAACCTCAACCTTTATATTCTGTGGTCTGTGGACTGTGGTCTATGACCGCTGACTTTTAGCGTTTTGGAAACGTTTTCTTAGTCTTTGTAAATTTCCTTGTTGCAAGGGTTCTGGTATGTTACATTTTAATGGTTTAGGTGCCAGGGAGGCGCAAAGCAACCGCATAATAATCCAAAGTTTAAGGAGGAAAAATGAAGAGAATTCATTACGGAAAAATTAATCTTGTTTTGATAACTTTAATAACGATGTTAGCTCTAATATTAATTCCTGCTGTAGGTTATACTCAATGGCCCTTCAGAGGAAGATCTAACACTTACAGTAATAATAATAGTTGCAGCGGTGGTACATGCCGATATACTCCTGCAACCAATAATGTTGCCTCTACACCTAAGAACCAGGGCCAAGGGCAGCGGCAGCCTGCGGCAAGAAATACTACACCCGCCGTGAATCATAGCGCCAACCCTACAGCTACCACAACGCCCAGAAGAGAAGTTCCAAAACGACTCAACAGCCAAGCACGCGCAAAAACCTTATACAATCAACCCAACCCCCAAGCGGTAATAGACGCTGCTGAACCAGGCGGAAATAAACAGGCGCACACAATGGATATGAGTGGCCGAGCCGTAGCCGCCGTATATGTAAAAAATCCGGGAGATACACGCTCTAATATGGTATATCTTACCCATAATGAAGCTGGCGATTTGCACTTTAACGCTCAGGGCAGGAATGAAAGCGATGAAAAACTAGTTACTGCTGTGCCTATGGGAGAAAGCGTAAATGTGCAAGTAGGTTATCTCTCAGCGGCGGCAACAGAGAAATTCTATAAAACTGGCGAAATCGACCACGAAGATATGGAATGGACAGACAGCTACGGTACTACACGAGATGAAATAATCAATAATTACCTTAATTACAATCGTGAGAAAGGATTTACCAGTGAATTAGAGAAGCTTTCATCCCTTGGAACATCCAATGGTCTTCCTACGGCGAAACTTGAAGCCGTTGCAGGAAATATTGAAAGTAAATTAGACAGGAGCTTTAATGGTTACGGAATTGCTAAAAAAGAAACTACAATCGTCAAAGAAACGCCATTAATAAACCTTGAACGTCTTGGGCTTAAATCAAGCAGCAATTCCTATATAGGTTATACATATTTTCACAATAATGGCGCGGTTACTACGGTAGCTTTCGACCCTATCGCTAAAAGAATAGTTGGTAATATGCATGCTACTGACGGAATTAATTTTAAACCATTAGATAGCGGTAGCTCCGCTTTTAAAGCTATAGCTGGTGCAATTGACTACTATAATAACCCAACACCTTAAAGCTAGATTTTACTAGCTAAGGTATCAGATTTTCTGGCTCTTCAGAAAGGGGCGCTGCCCTTTCTAACGCTTCGCTGTCAATCCCCGAAGCCTAACGCTGGAGAACCATGTTGATAAGAGTTGAAAGGTTTTGAAAATAGAAAATTGAAAATGGACCGCAATTGAATTTATATCCTATTTTCGATTATCGATTGTTCAATTGCTCTGTTTTTTCGCTGGAAGCGAAAAAACTACCCCCACCCCGAATCGAACGGGGACTTCAGCCTTAGGAGGGCCGCGCTCTGTCCTTTTGAGCTATGGGGGCAATAGTTTATGGAAGACGATTAAGACTCTTTTAAGCAGGTAAACTTAAGCAGCAAGCTCAATTAACGAATACACAGGATAGCCTTTGAGCTTCTTGCGGCCTCCCAACCCGATTAACTCTATCAGAAAAAGTACACCCACGATTCTGCCTTTAAGCTT
>JBAYNQ010000074.1:0-6250 GCA_041678705.1 Candidatus Omnitrophota bacterium | reverse complement strand
TTTTAAAGCCCGACTGTTCAATGAGATTGTATTTTTGCAAGCCTTAAGCGTGGCAAAAATACTTAATCGAATTAATCCCGCATAAATGAAGTTTGTGCGGGAAGCTACGGGCCCTAGGTTGCAAAAGCTATCATAGAACGCTTCTTTTCACAAAACTACTTTTATTTTAAAGCCCGACTGTTCAATGAGATTGTATTTTTGCAAGCCTTAAGCGTGGCAAAAATACTTAATCGAATTAATCCCGCATAAATGAAGTTTGTGCGGGAAACTACGGGCCCTAGGTTGTAAAACTATCATAGAGCGTTACAACTTGCAAATTTCAATGAAATTTAAATTGACACGGCTTGTAAGAATAAACTTTCAACCCCCGTACCTAAGCTCTGGAGCTCTGGCTTACAGAAACCACCCGCTGCAACATAAAGCAGAAAATCCATATAGCCTTCCTAAATTTAAGTTTTTTTGTTGTGCCGGTAGAAGTCAAAAAACCCTGGAAAGCTTTAAAATTATAACAATATATTCTATTAATAGCAAGTATTTTTTGGACACGAAAACATCAAACACGAATTATTTTCTAAGGCAGAGAACATATTACGAGTGTACGCAAATTATCTGTCGCATTAAAGGTAAGGTTGGCTAAATTTCTCTAAATCCTGCTTGCTCATGGCCCCTACGCGAGTTTCCATAACCTTGCCGCCCTCAACGATCATAAGAGCTGGTATACTCATAATAGAATAACGAGTGGCCAAATCCTGCGCATCATCAACATTTATCTTGCATACCTTCAACCTACCGGAGTACTCTGCAGCTAATTGTTTTAAAGTGGGCTCTAACATACGACAAGGACCGCACCAAGGAGCCCAGAAGTCAATCAGAACTGGAATTTTGGATTGCATAACTTCAGCCTCAAAATTATCCGATGTCACTTTTACCTCCACGGCTCCTCCTTTCTTTGCAGAATAATCAATCCTCTTTAAAGCCTAGATTGATGCTAATTGATGTTTTTTACCTGTCTGGATAACTTTTTTATTTCCTTAACCAGCTTATCTATTTTTTTGTCAGTAGCCCACTTGTTTTGCGCAATTCCAGAAACAGCCTTGCCTAAGTCGTAATAAAGCTTTTCTTTCTTTATGTTCATGGATATTTTCTGAGTATTCTTTTTCCCGGCATCAGAAACATCTTTGAGGTATTTTTCACCGCTGTTTAAAAGTTTTTTCGCGTTCTTGATAGCTTTCTCAAGTTCAACTTGAGTCTTGGGCCATATTTTTTCTACCATATCCCGAAAATGCTCTTTTTTTTCCATACCCCTCCTTTTTTTATTTAAAATTCAAATAAGTTACCTTTAGAAATTTGAGTTATTTTACCATAAGGGCGTTTTTTTTGCAAAATTTATCTAACGGTTTTCTTTGAAGAAATTGTTTTGCAGGATATCGAGAAAGGTTTTCTTTTGGGAGATTTACTTTTAAGCTTCGACATAATTTTTGCAGGCTAGCCTGCCAAGCCATAGCTTTAGTGAAGGATAAAGGTCATCAAAATCGTTTTTTCGCA
Source organism: Candidatus Omnitrophota bacterium (assembly GCA_041678705.1). Lineage (GTDB taxonomy): Bacteria > Omnitrophota > Gorgyraeia > Duberdicusellales > 4484-171 > JAQUWY01. The sequence continues at coordinate 4,705 of JBAYNQ010000074.1, read as the reverse complement.
AACGCTCTACCAGATGCGGTCTTTAGATATTTTTCGAAACGTAGAGCTTTCTGTTTATTTATGAACAAAATAGCAGTTTTTAACACCCAGGGCTTATGTTTTTTAGTATGCAGAGCTTGTCCATCGTTGTGAGCTTTCAAGCGTTTCTCAACATCTTCAGTAAAGCCCGTATAATAGTTACTTGGACTCTTTTTTGATTGCAATATGTGAACGTAATACAGTTGCATACCCTATTTTTGCGCCCGCCTTCGTTCGTAGAAAATTTTAACTTCGGCGTGGCAGCCTTCGCTTGGTTTACATTATTCTGTCAATTTCTGCATTTATACCTTTTGGGTTTCGACATAATTTTGGCAGGCTAGCCTGCCAAGCCGTAGCTTTAGCGAAGGCTGGTGGAGGTGGCGGGAATCGCATGAAAACTGCCCTAAGGGTAGCGTCCGAAGGACTCCTCTTTTCATCCGATAATGTATTAGGCAATTAGGCATCATGCAAGTCTGATACTTGCAAACGAATACTCAGACTTGATGTAACTGGTGGAGGTGGCGGGAATCGAACCCGCGTCCTTAAAAGCGTAACAAAAAACCCCTACATGCGTAGCCTTATCTTTAGTCTTTTTTTTAAGGACTCCAAAAGGCGGGATTCCTTAAAAAGCAACCTTATATAGTTTCGAAACCAACTCCTAAGGCAAAAAGTAAGTTTCTATCCTCAAATTTTAACCCTTACGACTTCCGAGGCAGAAGGCGCAAGAGTCCCGCTTAGCTAATTGCGTGAGCAGGTGCTGCAACGAAAGGTGTTGCCTTTGTTTTTTTGTAGGCCATCTTAACGCAGTGGTCTACCCCCGCGGCATGCGCCTTTTTGTCTAACTCTTAAGTCGAAACCTTTTCACCCCCTCAATGAAAACCGTATTTTTCTTTGAGAAAATACTAGATCAAACTGATTCCCGCCGAGTTAGAGTAAATTTACGAAGGAAATTTACTCTATATCTAACAGGACGGTAATATACATTTAAACATATCATAAACTACGGCTTTTAGCAAGAATAGTAAAAAAAGAGCTTGAAACTTTTAGGAGACGAGTTATTATAAAGCCTATGTTAAATATGATACGCGACAAGCATGCGAAGCGAATCCTATGGGGACTGCTCCTGGTAATTCTTCCGGCTTTTGTCCTTTGGGGAGGAATATCCTCCCTGAAAGGAAGAAAAAAAACAAGAATCGGAACTATCGACAACCGGGAAATAACTTCCGCTCAGTTCAACGACTCCTTAAAAATGGCCCAGCTCTATTTACTGCTTTCTCCCGGAAACTCAAGAAAAGTAAGTAGAATCGAACTTGAAAATCTTAGCTTAGATTTTATGGTGTTGCTCTGGAAAGCAAAAAAAGAAAATATTACTGCAAGCAACGAGGAAGTGGCAAGTTACATTTTAGATGTTTTCTTTAATGGTAAAAATTTCAACAAAGCGAGTTATAACAATTTTCTTAAAGTCATCTCGCACCGCTATAACCTAAGCCTTAGCCCTAGAAGCTTCGAAGAATATATACGAAACTTTATAATACTCGATAAATTGTTTACAGAATGCGTTAGCGTAGACATAAAAGATTCTGAGGTAAAAGAACTCTATTTAAGGGATAACCAGAAAGCCAAAATAGCTTATTTACTAATACCCTATGATAGATTTAAATTTGACTCCGGCACAACGTCTGCAGAACTTGAAGAATTCTATGAAAAAAATACCCAGTTGTTCCACAAAGAGCCTGAAGTAAATATAGCTTACTTGCTTGTAGGAGAAAAAGATTCATTAGATGACGAAACTTTACAAAAATTGTCTAGAATAAAAACTCTTCAGGATTTAGAAGCTACCTTCCCTAAGCAAATAAAGGAAACCGGATTAATAGGAGTAGATGACCCTATTGAAGAAATAGGTTGGCAGCCTGAGATAAATAAAATAGCTTTCTCGTTAAAAATTAATACTTTAAGTCCTCTTCTTCAAACAGAAAAAGGATTGCTTGTCATGAGTAAGAAAAACGAGACTGCGGGCTTTACTCCTCCTTTGTCCGATATTGAAGATATCGTTAAAAACAGGCTGCTTGAAGATGTTTCCCGTCAAGAAACCGAGAAATTTGCTTTAGCAGTTTTAGATAAAATAAATATTGGGAAAAATAAAAATTTGAAAAAAATAGCCGCAAAAGAAAAAATTGAGTATAAAGAAACTACTTATTTCAAATATTACGACTACATTGAAGGGCTAGGCCTGGAACCTGACGTTAGCGAAATAGTTTTCTCTATGAGCAAAGAACAGATATACGAAAACCCTCTGATGCTTACCAATGGAGTGTACATAATCCAGCTTCTTGATATTGCTGACTTTGACGAAAATGATTTCGAGAAGAAAAAACAAGTATATGTTGAGGTAATTTATAAAAGGAAAATGATAGAACAGAAAATCCGCTTCCTGGACAAAATACGTAAAGAAGCAAAACTTCAAGCCGCATCATAAATACCTGTAAATAGAAATTGCCCCTCTAAAAATAAACTCTTTTATTTCCAGAGGGGCAATATTATTACGAAATCTAAAATAATCTGTTATTCTACAATAATAGCGTTAACCGGACACTGCGAGGCAGTTTCGTTCATATCGCAGCCTTCGGGAACTTGGCTGCTTTTTACTTTAGCTATACCGTCATCCCCTAATTCGAAAACTTCCGGGCAAGCGTTAACACATAAACCGCACCCCACGCAAGCATTCTCGTCAATTTTAACTTTTGCCATTTTCATCCTCCTTTCATAAAGCTACGTTAATCGCGAATTCTTAAAATACACCAGTCTTCATCTTGCTTATTTAGAATCTTCGCCGCATTCCATTTTGGCTAAATATTCGTAAAGTTTATAACGTCTATTAACGTCTTTTTGAGCAAGATCAAGGAGCCTCTTCGCACGTTCCGAATCTATCGACTGAAGAGCTTTAAACCTGTTTTCATTATAAATATAATCTTCTAAAGGAATGCTTGGTGCCTTACTATCAAGCTGTAGCGGGTTTTTACCTTCCTTTGTGAGATCAGGGTTAAACCTTAATAAAGGCCAATCTCCGGAAAGCACTGCTTTTTTCTGTTCTTCCATACCTTTGGTCATATTGATACCGTGGGCAATGCAATGTGTATAGGCTATAACTATCGAAGGGCCTTCGTAGTTTTCCGCTTCTATCATAGCTCGTATAACCTGCATCGGATTCGCTCCAAGGGCAACCCGAGCCACATATATATTCGAATAGGTTATAGCCAACATGGCTAAATCCTTCTTGGGCATGGCCTTTCCAGCAGCTGCGAACTTAGCTATCGCGGCCATCGGCGTGGCTTTGGACATCTGACCGCCAGTATTTGAATATACACCCGTATCCAATACAAGAACATTTATATTCTTGCCCGAGGCCAAAACATGGTCTAAGCCTCCATAGCCGATATCATAAGCCCAACCGTCACCACCCAATATCCAAACACTCTTTTTAACCAGATAATCAGTGATACCCGTAAGCTCCTGGGATAGTTTACTGGCTTTGCCCGCGGCAAGAATTTGTTTTAGCTTAACTATTCGCTGCCGTTGCATTTCAATATCCTGATGAGTTTTTTGAGCAGCGCCAGCAATCTCTTCAAAGAATCCCGCCTGCTCTTTAAAACCTTGAGTTAAAGACAATTCTTTAAGCAAAATTTTGGCTTTATCGGTTAGCTGATCAACGCCCAGACGCATACCGAATCCAAATTCAGCGTTATCTTCAAAAAGCGAATTGGACCAGACCGGTCCACGCCCATTCTGATCAATACAGTAAGGTGTGGCCGGTAAATTACCACCGTATATGGACGAACAGCCTGTAGCATTAGCTATCAAAGCCCTATCACCAAATAGCTGGCTTAATAGCTTCACATAGGGAGTTTCTCCGCAACCAGCACAAGCTCCGGAAAATTCAAATAGCGGCCGTAGTAACTGCGACCCCTTTACGGTATTAACAGCGAAGGGAAGCTCCTCTATCTTTAAGTCCGGCAAACTCAGGAAAAAGCTGAAATTTTCACTTTCTGACTGACGAACCTGGGCTTGGGAAACCATATTTAGAGCTTTCTTAGCCGTAGGCTTGTTATTTTGATCTTTTTTAAAAGCCGGGCATATATTGACACAGGCTCCACATCCCGTACAATCTTCCGGCGCCACCTGAATAGACAAAAGTTTTCCTGTAAGGCCAGGGCCTTTGGCTATAACTGTTTTAAAAGTTTTAGGGGCACTTCTTAAAGACTTCTCGTCAAGCAGCTTCATCCTAATTGCCGCATGCGGACAAACCAAAGAGCATTGACCGCACTGAATGCATACCTGAGGATCCCATTCCGGTATCTGAGTGGCTACGTTTCTTTTTTCGAACTGGGAAGTTGCTGTGGGAAACTCTCCATCCACGGGAAAAGCAGAAACCGGCAGCTCGTCGCCCTTGCCTTCGATAATTTTAGCAGTAACTTTCTTGACAAATTCAGGGGCATTGTCCGGAACAACTTCCGGGCGCCTAAAGGTGCTCGTAGCCTTTTGCGGGACAGAAACCTCTTCTATAACCGCTATAGTCTTGTCTACCGCTTCGCAATTCATTTGAACGACTTTCTCTCCCTTCTTGCCATAAGTTTTGTTTATCGCTTCCTTGATGGCAGAAACTGCCTTTTCCACAGGCAAAACATCAGTT